>JADKKK010000015.1 GCA_016720545.1 Myxococcales bacterium | reverse complement strand
CGACCCGCAGGCGCTCGAGGTCGTCGACCACCGCGTGCTCGTCGCCACGCTCACCGTGCGGTGACGAGGCGGTGGTCTCCGGGCTTCAGGGAGGGGGGCCGCAGAGCTCCGGGCTCATGCACGACTTCGCGCAACAGACGGCCTTTTGTGATTCGCAGGGGCCGTCTCCCCCGGGGGGCTTTCCGTTGGGTACACATCCGGCGTCCGCCGCGTCGCGGCTGGCGTCGCCGCTCGCGTCGCGCGACGCGTCCAAGTCCCCATCGCGCGACGCATCTCCTGGTCCGGTGTCCGGCGCGCAGTCTGGACGCGGATCATTGGGAACACACGGGCAAGCTTTGTCGGGCGTGAAGACGGTTGCGCAACTATTCGCGATTTCGCCCGAGTCGAAGCCCGAGTCCAAGCCCGGGTCGGTCGTCTTGGCGGCCGAACAGCCAGCCGCGAGCGAAGCAACAATCCCACTTCCGGCTAACCCCAGCACAATGAGGCGGACTACGCGATGGCTCTTGATTGTATGGCTCTTGATTGTTTGCATGATCATGACCCCCGAAGAACTAGCTCAGCAACGGCGGGTCACGCTAGCAGGGGGATCATCACGTGCAAGGATAATCACGGCAACGCAGGACACGAGGATGAGTGTGGTGTCCGCCACCTTGGTGACGCCCAGTGAAGGTCGGGCCCACGGGCCCTGGCCACCGGATCGTGCGCGGATGACGCCTCTAGCTAAGCTAGTGCTGTTCGCCATCGCCACTTGATTAATGTCATGGCGAGGCGTTTCGATCGTGCCATATGCTGAGGCGATGCGCTGGCTCGTCGTCGCTCCCGCCGCTCTATCCCTCGCGGCGCTGCTGCTCGTCCCTTCGTGCTCCAGTGTCGCAGGTCCCGGCGGGGGAGTCGGCGGAGAGGCTGGCGCCGCTGGGCAGGTCCAGGAGATCGCCGAGCAGGAGCCCAACGACGGGCCGGAATTCGCCGGCATGCAGGCGCTCGGCGCGCTCGACCCGAGCAAAGGCCTGAAGATCGCGGGCAGGCTCACCAGCGGCGGCAACGACGGCTCGCGCTACACGGGCGATTTCGACGTGTTCTCGTTCGAGGTGCCCGCCGGGGGCGGGAGCATCGCCGCGCAGGTGGACTGGACGGGCACGGCCGATGTCGACGTGCTCGTTTACGACGCCAACTTGAACGTGCTCGGCGGCGACAACACCAGCGCGAAGCCCGTCTCGAGCACGGCGCAGTTCGCCGCCGGGAAATACGCCGTGGCGTTGCTGTCGAAGGACCAGGCCGCCGACTGGACGTTCACCATGACCTTCACGAAGCCCGGGGGTGGCTCGGACGGCGGCGGTGGTGGCGGCGGCGGTGGCGGCTGCCTCGACACGGCGACCCTCACGGCGACCTGGTGGCAGCCGGCGAGCGGCGGCATCCTCGAACAGATCAAGTTCTACGAGAACGGCAAGTGCGACTACGAGTATTACAACTCGACCTCGGGCGCGTCGCCCTACGCGTGCTCGTACTCGCTGGCGTGCCCGAACCTGAGCGCGAAGCTCGAGAGCGGGAGCACGTACAATTTCACGGTCGTCGACGGAGTGCTGGTGCGAGACGGGATCCGCTGGCTTCGCTGCACCAAGCCCGTCTCGAGCGGCAAGTGTTTCTGATGATCGGACCGAAGGAGGGGCACCATGAAGAACATCGTCCGTAGCCGTCGCCTGACGGGGGGATGGCTTGCGTTATTAGGCGGGATGCTCGTCCTCGCTGCGACCTCGAGCGCACACGCCTGGCCCCCGAGGTCGCCACCGGGCCCCCAGCTGCCACCGGGCCCCCAGCTGCCGCCGGCCCCGGCCCGTCCGAGTCTCCTGCCGCCTCCCCCGCTGGTGCCGGCGCTCCCGCCGCCGCCGCCCGTGAGCTGCACGTCCAACTGCGACGTCCAGGCGCAGGGGCGCGCGGTGATTTTCCTGAACAACACGGTGAAGTTCGGGGACGACAAGTACCGGCTCCTCTACAAGTTCTTCGAGGACAGCGGCAGCGCCGTCGTCCGCGGCGAGCTGGCGGCGCACTACCGCGAGATCGTCGAGCTCAGCGGCGCGAACGCGACGACCAGCGCGCTCGTGTCGGGCCTCCGGAGACTGCAAGCGGATCCGTCCGTGCTGGCGATCGACCTCATCATCTCCTTGCACGGAAGCCCCGGGACGCTCTGGTTCGAGAACGGCGAGCGGGACGTCGCTTCGCTCGGGGGCGAGATCGAGAAAGACCGCAAGCGCGAGTGCGCGCAGAACGGAGCCACGAACCGAGACTGCGAGGTCGCGCGGCGGCGCAAGCTCCGCGTCGTGTACTCGGCGGCCTGCTACGGCCGGTCCCACAACGCGGCTTGGCACCAGGCAGGCTTCGCGCTGGCGGCAGGCGCGCTCGGTGTGCACACGGACAGCGCTGCGAGCTTTCCCACTTTCCTCAGCTCGTGGCGGAGCGGCTACTCGTTCCGCGAGTCGGTCGACCGAGCCAACCAGGCCGACGGGGGCCGCAAGTACGATGCCTGGGCGAGATCGCAGTGGCCAGAGGCGGACAGCCGGCGCGTATGGCTGTCCACGCCGGGCTACAACCACAACACCACCACGCCCCTCACCGACGGGAACGTTCGCATCTGGACGCGGACCGCGCAACCTTAGCTAGCTAACCCAGGATTGCCTCTTGGCGGTCAGCGGCGCCTGCGCCGCGCGCCGACGAGGAGAGCGCCGCCCAGGAGGAGAGCGAGCCCCGTCGTCGTGCTGCGCGCGCCCACACCCGCGCGGCCGCTGCTGCACCCGGCGTCCTCGTCGAGCGGCGCGAGCCCGGCTGGCTCGGCGGGAGGCACGCCTGGCTCCGGCGAAGCCGCTGGACCGCCGGGGCTCGGGGGAACCCCGGCGTCTCCCGACCCCGCGTCGCCCGGTGCGGGTCGGCTCGCGTCGAGCGCGCTCGCGTCGGGCGCGCCCGCGTCTGCCGGGGCGCCCGCGTCGGGGACCTCGCACGCCTTGAGGACGAACGTCGTCTCGTCGGCCGCGTCGCTCTTTCCGTCGTCCCCGTCGAGCGTGAGTCGGCACGTGCCGCCCACCGCGCAAAACGCCATGCCGACGACCTTGCGCGTGCACCCCGAGGTCGCCGTCTGATCGAGGGTGACGCGCGAGACCGTCGCCTTGTCGTCGTAGAGCGTGTAGTCTGCATCATTCGTGCGGTTGACCGAGCCCCTGTAGCTTGCGGTCACCTCGTAGAAGCCCGCGACGGTGATCTTGGGCTGCCAAGTGGCCTTGCCCTTGCGTGTTCGGTCGCCGATGTACTGGCTCAGGTACCGGTACGTGCCGCGGCACGAGTCGACGTTGTGGCTCTCCCAGTTCTCCGGCTTGACCTCGGAGTAGCCGCTCCCGGGCACGTCGTTGTCCACGCTCACCGTGAGCCCGACCGGGCAAGCCGCGCGAGACTCTCTCCCGGCGAGCGTGGCCCCGACGAGGGCGAGCGTGGCGGCGAAGCGGAGGATCGACCTGTGGAATCGCACCCGAGCAGTGTAGTGCAGCGACGTCGAGGCGCCATCTCGAACGGGTGTGTTCGTCGCCCTTCGACGAGCCTGGGTCCCAGATGGAGCCGTGCCATCGAGAGCTGCGAGGGACCCCGCTTCCGTCGCAGTCCATGAGTTGCCGTCGCCCCTCGGCTCTCGCAAGAGAGCCCGGGAAGCGCGAGCGCTCGTTCGGCCCTCCGCTCCGCGACTCTGGGTCATCGCGCGTCGGCTCGATTGGCTCGCTCGAACGCGATCAGCGGCAAATCCTCCCGACCGCCACCCGCCCGCCACGCGACCACGAAGACATCGCCGCGACGAAGGAGCGTGAGCGGCCCGCCGTTCCAGTACGGCTGCGCGCGAACGCTAGGGCCATCACACCCGGCTGCGCGGAGCTCGATCCACTGCCCGACCGGCGTGGGGCTGCTCATCGCATACCGCACGATGAAGCCTCCGAGGACGACCTCTTCGATGGTGGTGCCGTGGTGATCGGCCGTCGAGGCCTCGATCTGTGTCGCGGCGCCGGCGCGCGCGACGGTCGTGAAGCCACGGATCTCCGGGAGCGCGACCGCGACGAGGCGCTCACACGGCACAACGGGTGGCGCTGGCACGGGCGCTCCGGGAGCCGCTTCGACCGCTTCACGCGACACCGGCGGGGCGCGCGACGTCGCGGCGGGGACGGGCCCTCTCTCTTCCCTGTCCTTGCGGCAACCGCACACGGTGGACACGACGGCGACAACCCACCACGGGCGCATGGCTTGTGCGTCGCACGCGCGCGGAGGTCCGTCAACGCGCACGGAACACGATCAGCGAGGACCGGGGCGACCGCGGACTCGCGCCAGTCGATCACCGAGGGGTCGCGACTGAGCTTCGACCGGTCGGTGCGGATTGGGGCGATCGGGAAGTACGGTCGCCTCCGAGTGAGCGCCGGCGCCCCGCGCGTCAGGGCGCCGCCGGCAGCACGAGCGGCTGCTTGGTCACCATCTCGTAGAAAATGAGGCCCAGCGGGACGCCGACCAGGGTGCCGAACACACCCCAGAGCGTCATCGCCAGGCGGGTCCCTCGCGCATCGCCGCGTTGGGCCGCGTCCACGAGCCGCTCTTGCCAGGTGAGCACGAGCGTGACCGACAGGAGCGACGTGACCACGAGCATCGCCACGCTCTCCACGATCCACGGCTGCGACCGCACCCCACCGAAGGTCGACGCGAGCCAGACCCCGTTCCACGCGGCCAGCTGCACGCCCGGCGTCGTGAGGTAGATGTCGGCGGCGGAGAGCGCGCGCGTGGCGAAGGCGAGGTGGGGCCTCCCCGGCTCGAACCACGCCAGCATCACCCACACCGGGCCGGCCACCAGGTTGCCGAGCAAGAGCAACGCGCCGAGCACGTGCAGCACCTTGTGAGTCGAGTAGCTGAACGGCGCTGCCAGCGGGGCGCGCCACGCGATCGCGAGCAGCCCGAGCGCCACGGCGTTCGACGCGAGCGATATCTTTGCGGAGGTCGACAGTGTTGGGAGCTTCACTCGGTTCCTCGCAGTGCACATGAGTCTCTCGGAGGTGCCCGGCGGTGGCGTTTCAGTCCACTTCACGGTGCTCGTCGACATGAGCAACTCAACGCTGAGCGGGCAGCTAAGCTTCGTCGTCACCGAAAGAGACAGCCACGGCGAGCTCGATCGCATCGAATGGCTCGGCCCGCACACACTCGCCGCGGTCGGCGATGAGGACGTTCAAGTAGCCGTCTGGCGTCCATCGGTACACCGACAGCGTCTCTCCAATCGGGTCGACGAGCCAATAGTGCGGCACTTTCGTCGCATGGTAGAGACGCATCTTTTGAATGGTGTCGTTGCTCGCGTTCGTTGGCGAGAGGATCTCGCAGATCCAGTCGGGCAAGACGGTCATCGGCACTTGCGCCTGCGTCTCTGCGACGTGCTCGCGCCGCCAGCCGGCCAGGTCCGGACGACGCTGCTCGGTCGGGCTGAACTGTGTGAGGACCTCGGTGGCAAACCACCACCCTCCAGGGCGATTCGGCGGGCCCCCGGGCGGCGGTCGAAGGGGCCAAGGCTCCGAGCGAGGCGGATCTGCGCGGCGCCGTGCTTTTGGGATCCCGCCTCCTTGGGGACCACGACACCTCCGACGAGCTCGTACCGCCCCTCTTCCGGCATCGCCAAGAGGTCTTCCAAGGTGGCTCCTGTCCTCTTGGCTCCGACAGTGCTCATGAGTGCCCAGCGTACCATGCGGCGTGCACCTCCACGACGCCCCCCGCCACTTGACCGTGGACTCCGTCGTCGCAGTCGTCCTCTTCGAGCGCCGCGAGGACGCTCGTCAGCGCGCGAGGCTTCTTCTTCCAGCTCCTGATGCGCTTCGGGTCGTCCTCCAGGAATCCGGCGCGCGGGAAGGCTCAGCGCGGCCTCGGACGAGAATGGCGAGAGCCGCCCGACCCGGCTTGACCCGCCGAGCGCCCCCGCGGATACTCGAGGTTCGCGCGCGCACCGGAGAGAGCGACCATGACCTCATTCGATCGACGGAAGTTTCTGCGGCAGCTCGCCGTCGGCGGCACGCTCTTCGGTGCTCGCGACGTGGTGTTCAGCGGCAAGGCCCTCGCCGAGTGCTGCGTGGGCAACAGCAACATCTCGATCCTCGGGGGTCTCCTCCGCCAACAGCCCTTAGGGGCGCTGCCTCGGCTCACCGCCGTGCGCGTGGTGGTGGGCGCGCACAAGTATGGGCTCTCCGTGGGGAAGGGAGGGGTGGTGTTCACAGCCCTCACGCAGGGCGCCCCGCCCATTTCCGCGCTCCCACTGCCCACGAGTTCCCCGGAGAACGCCCCGGATTGGACGGTCGGCGGCGCCGCCGTGCTCGTCCCGGCCATCACCTTTGCGCCGGCCCCGGGGAGCGCGGCGGCCCCCATCACCCTCGTGCCCACCCTCCCCGGCCCCGCGCCCGTCGAGGCCATCGAGACCGACACCGGGCTCGCCGTCTTCGTCCTGCGAGACGCCGACACCAAAGATCTCGGCACGAAGCGCTTCGCCACGTTCCAGCGCACCGATCGCAGCGAGTTCAAGCTGCGCACGCTCGTCGTTCCGCGGCCCGCGGCAGCCAATGTGCGGCAGGTCGGCAAGCGGTCGCGGCCCGTCCTCTCCCGGTGATGCGCGTGATGCCCGTGATGCCCTCGGCGTCCGGCGAAGCGACGGTCTCGCCACCGGCCGCGGTCCGCGTCGTCGCCGTGCTCATCGTGCGTGACGAGGCGCACAACCTCCACGACTGCCTGATGGCGCTCCGGGCCCTCGTCGACGCCATCGTCGTGGTGGACACAGGCAGCCGCGACGGCTCCGCCGAGATCGCCGCGTCTCTGGGCGCCGTCGTGGGCTATTTCCCGTGGAACGGTCGCTTCGACGACGCGCGGAACCACGCCCTCGCCGTCGCCAAGTCGGTTGGGCGCTTCGACTTCTTCCTCTCCGTCGACGCAGACGAGCGCGTGAGCGCCCTCTGCGACGCGAAGGAGCGCTGGCGCGACAACCTCGATCCCCGCGCGCACGTGGGCGCCACGGTCTCCTTCATCGCCCGCGAGGACAGCCTCCCGTACGACGAGCCTCGGCTCTTCGCGCTGCGCGACGACCTCCGCTGGCACAACGCGCTCCACGAGACACCCCTGGTGGACGCGTACCGCCTCCAGCACACCGAGGGCCTCGGCTTTGGCCAAGTCCCGCTGCGGTTCCTCCACCTCGGCTACAGCGTCGACGCGAAGGCCCGCAAGCGGCAGCGCGACTTAGCCATGCTCGAGGCGGCGGTCGTCGAACAACCTGATAGGTCCTACATATTCATGGAGCTCGCGAACACGCTGAGCGCCCTCGACCGCCACGACGAGGCGGCCGTCGCGTGGGATCGCGCCGTAGCGCTCACTCGGGCGGAGCTTCGAGCGTCGGCCGGGGGCCTCGACGTGATGAGCTGGAGGTCG
The DNA here is from genome assembly GCA_016720545.1 of Myxococcales bacterium. Taxonomy (NCBI): domain Bacteria; kingdom Pseudomonadati; phylum Myxococcota; class Myxococcia; order Myxococcales; species Myxococcales bacterium. The sequence goes on along the minus strand of JADKKK010000015.1, from coordinate 101,416 downwards.
AACGCGCCGCCCTACGAGGCGGTGCAATCGGGAGTGCTGGGAGGCGCGCTCGCCTACAGGCTCGCGCGACAGGGGACCTTGGACGCGGAGGGCCAAGGGCTCCTCGCGGAGGCGAGGGGGGCGTTCCCTCGCGACGACTTCCTTCGCTGGCTAGAGATCGCGCATCTCGCCTCGCGCGGCGCACATGAAGAGGTCCTCGAGGGAGGCCTGGCGCTCCTCCGAGAGCCGCCTGCCGAGCGCCGAGGCGTTCCTATTTCGCTCTTCGCGCAGGAGCTCCCCAAGCTCTGCGCGCTGTCCGCCGTCGCCCTCGGCCGGTTGAGTCTCGCGCGCGAGCTCTGCGCGGATCCGGAGCTGCGCCGACGCATCGACGCCATGAGCGCTGGCCGCGCCCTCGCGCGATCGACCCGCGTGCTGTCGCTGCCTCCCGACGCGGAGCTCACGGACCAGGGCGACGGGGGCCTCGTCCTCGAGCTCGAGGGCGAGCGGGTGTTCTTCCACGGCACGTCGGCGTTCGTGGTGGCATCGCTCGCCGAGCCCACCTCGCCGGAGCAGATCGCGCGAGAGCTCGCCACGATCGCCGGCCGCCCCCTGGCGGACGCCGAGGACGCCGTGGCGCGCTCCCTCCGACTCCTCGTGTTCTCGGGAATGCTGAGCCTGGACGGCTCCGCGCTGGCCGGGCGTCCCGTCGCCCACTACGACGCGGAGAGCACGACGGTGCTCTGCTTCGGGCTGCCGGCGACGCTCGCCGGGGCGCGGCGGCGCGCGCGCGAGGTGCTCGATCTCGCCCGGGCGCAGAACCTCTCGCCGGTGCTGCTGCCCGAGCCGAGCCAGCCGTACGCCACCGCGGCGGTCGCGCGGGGCCTGCTCGAGCTCGGCTCTGCCGAGGCCGCGGCGCTCCTCGACCGCGCGCCTCGGGCTCGTGCTCCCCTCCGATGCGCCGATCCCCCTCGTCCCTTTCGCGGCGCTTACGCTCGGGCAGGCGCGCGTGCTGCCCGACATCCCCCTTCGCCGCGAGGACCGTGTGACCTTCGCGCAGCTTCGCGGCGCCGCGGTGGTGCTCGAAGGTGCCTTGTTGGCCTCGCTCCTCGCCGAGGCCCGCACCGCAGACACGCTCCTCGCGCGGGCCTTCGATCCCAGCGCGCGCCTCGTGTGGGAGGCGGCGCTTGGCGCCGACGCGCACCACGCGCACGACGCGCCGGTCGTCGCGGCGACCACCGCGCGCGTCTTGGCGATCGTGCCGTATTACCGATGTGCTCGGTGGCTCGGTCGCGCGCTCCATAGTCTGGTGACGCAGACGCGCGCGCCCGACACCATCGTCGTGGTGGCCGACGCCGCCGACGCGGTGCCGGACGCGCTCTTGCGCGAGTTCCCTTCGGTCACATTCACCCAATGCCGCGAGCACGTGGGACCGTACGCGCTCACACAAGCCGTGATCGACGCGACGGACCACGAGTGGATCATGATCCAAGACGCCGACGACTGGTCCGCGGTGGACCGCCTGGAGGTTCAGCTCGCCTTCGCCCAGCGAGAGGGCGCCGAGCTCGTCGGCGCCGATCTGTGCGCGGTCGACGAACGCGCGGTGTTGGTGCAGTACCGCGCGCACCCCGCGAAGGGCGCCGCCACGGCCCGGAGCACGGGTCACTACGTGACTCCGCATCCGGCCGCGCTCATGCGACGATCGCTCATCGAGCGGATCGGCGGGTTCTCCACGGCGTGGCGCGTCAGCGCCGACGTGGAGCTCGCGTGCCGCGCGGCGTGCACGACCGAGCTGCACACGTTGCCCGGCGCCTACGTGTACTACGGCATTCGCGACGACTCCCTCACGCACTCTCTGCAGACGGGGCTCTCCTCCGAGCTGTTTCGGCGCACGGGGGCCAGCATCGCCGAAGGGGTCGCGCGGCGCGCGCGCGCCGCCGCCGAGGGAGCGCGAGGACCGCGCGAGCTCGCGCCGACCGAGGTCCGGCCACCCGTGCACATCGAGCACACGGCGGGCCCTCGGCTCCCTCCGCCCGCGTCGATCGGGAGGGTGAGCTCGAGCTCGTAGCTGCGCGTGGCGTGGGCGTGGGTCACGGGAGCCACACCGGCGTGCAAGAACCGCCGACGGGCGCGCGGCGCGATTCCGTTGTAAGTACCCGCGCATGTTCTCTTCGCCCCTCCCGCCCCGGAGCGCTCGCGCGCTCGCGGCTGCCGCCGCGGTCTCGCTCTCCGCGCTGCTCTTCCCGGCGTGCTCCTCCACGTCGTCGCCAGCCCCCGCCACCGACGCCGGCGTCACGCCCACGCCCGGGGTCGACGCGGCCGCGGGAGTCGACGCGGCCGAGCCCGGGCCGGTGGGCGGCGACCGCCCGGTCGCGGTGCACGTCCCGCCAGGGTACAAGCCCGGCGTGCCCGCGCCGCTGGTCGTGCTGCTCCACGGGTACGGCGCCTCGGGGCTCGTGCAGGAGATCTACTTCAACCTGAAGGCCGCGGCCGACGCCCGCGGCTTCTTGTACGTGAACCCCGACGGCAAGGTCGACAAGGACGGCAAGCGCTTCTGGAACAGCACCTACGCCTGCTGCGATTTCGGGAAGACCGGCGTCGACGACACGGCCTACGTGAGCGATCTCATCAAGGAGATCCAGGCAAAATACACGGTGGACCCGAAGCGAATCTTCCTCGTTGGCCACTCGAACGGCGGCTTCATGTCGCACCGCATGGCGTGCGCGCGCTCGGAGCAGATCGCCGCCATCGTGAGCCTCGCGGGCTCCATGGGCTCGGATCCTTCGCAGTGCGCGCCCACGCAGCCCGTGAGCGTGCTCCAGATCCACGGCACGAAGGACGGAACGATCGCGTACGGCGGCGGCGATCTCGGCGGGAGCTACCCCGGCGCCGAGGCCGTCGTGAGCCAATGGGCGAAGCTCGGCGGCTGCGGCGCCGCGCCCGACACGTCCGCGCCCCCTCGATCTCGAGTCGAAGCTCGACGGCCCGGGGACCAGGTGACGCGCTACTCGGGCGCCAGGCCGGCGGGGCCGCCGAGCGTGGGCCATCAAGAAGGGCCACATCCCGTCGCTCTGCGCGCGGGGTCTGCCACGTTCACGCGCGCAGATCGTCGGACAATTATTCGCTCTCTCTGCACTCCGCCCGTAGCCGTCAGTCCTCACTGCGGCGCCGGGGTCCGCGCCCGGCCAGACCCCGGAGTCGCGCCGGGGCCACGACTGCAGGCGCTCAGTCGTTCCGATACATGGTCACCACGCACGCGCCGCCGAGGCCGAGGTTGTGCTGCAGCGCGACCTTCGCGCCCGCGACCTGGCGCTTCTCGGAGGTGCCGCGGAGCTGCCACACGAGCTCGGTGCACTGCGCGAGGCCGGTGGCGCCGAGCGGGTGCCCCTTCGACAGGAGGCCGCCCGAGGGGTTCGTGACGAAGGTGCCGCCGTAGGTGTTGTTCCCCTCCTCGATGAACTTCTCCGCCTCGCCCTCGCCGCAGAGGCCGAGCGCCTCGTAGGTGAGGATCTCGTTGGCGGTGAAGCAGTCGTGCAGCTCGACCACCTGCACGTCCTTCGGGCCGAGGCCCGCCTGCTCGTAGACCTTCTTCGCGGCCGCCTTCGACATGTCGTAGCCGACCATCTTGATCATGCTGTCTTCCTCGAAGCTCGAGGGCCGATCGGTGGTCATCGCCTGCGCCGCGATGTACACGGGCTTCGTGATGCCCATTCTCCGCGCGAACTCGTCGGAGCAGAGAATGGCCGCGGCGGCGCCGCAGGTGGGCGGGCAGCACTGGTAGCGCGTGAGCGGGTCGAACACCTCCTCGGAGGCGAGCACCTCCTCCACGCTGAGCACGTTGTTGAACAGCGCGTAGGGGTTGTTCGCGGCGTGCTGGCGGGCCTTGGCGCTCACCTTCGCGAAGGTCTCGCGCTTCGTGCCGTACTTCCACCGGTACTCGCGGCCGGCGCCGCCGAACATCTGCGCCGCGGGCGGGGCCTGGTTGAAGCCCTGCACCTTGTTCATGAGGTTCGCCTGCCACTCGAGCGGGTTCGTGCGGTCGGTGAACTTCGACCCGAGCGCGCCCTTCTCCATCTTCTCGAAGCCGAGCGCGAGCACGCACTCCGCGCCCGCCTCGATCGCCTGGCGCGCCAGCATGAGCGCGGTGGAGCCCGTGGAGCAGTTGTTGTTCACGTTGAACACGGGGATGCCCGTGAGGCCCACGTCGTACACCGCGCGCTGCCCGCAGGTGCTGTCGCCGTACACGTAGCCGACGAAGGCCTGCTCGACGTCTTCGTATTTCACCTTCGCGTCGGCCAGGGCCGCGCGCGCCGCGTTCGCGGCCATCACGTTGTACTCGTCGCTCGCGCCGGGCTTCTGGAACTTCGTCATGCCCACGCCGATCACGTTGACTCGCCTGCTCATGGTCTCTTCCTTTCGATGGCTGGAGCCTGCACGCTCACGCGAGCTGCTTCAAAAACCCAATCTTCTTCGCGGCTTGCACATCACCGTCGATGCGCAGGCGCCCGAGCTGGAAGAGCCCTCGCGGGTCCTCGCCCTTGGCGAGCCGCTCGAGATCTTCGTCGGCCAACGTGAGCGTGGCGTCCGCCGCGCCCGCGCCCGCGGTGACCGAGCCGGCCCCGTTCTTGAGGTCGACGGTCCACACCGCGTCGGGCGACGTGACGGTGAACTTGAGCACCGCGCCCACCTCGGCGACGAGGCCGGGGGTGGCCGCGACACGCGTCGCGAGCGCCGCGAAGACCTTGCCGGCCGCCGCCTCACGCGCGCTCTGGGCCACGGGCGCCGCGGCCTTCGGGGCGCCGGCCGCACGCGCCCTCCGCACCGCCTCTTCGGCGGCCTTGGCGTCGATCTTCTTCAGGAACTCGAGCTTCTGCGAGGCCATCACGTTGCCCGTGATCTTGAGCTTGCCGCCAAAGTAGAGCTTCTGCGGATCGGCCTTGCCGCTCATCATGTCGAGAAAATCGGCGTCGCTGAGGGTGAGCGTGCAGTCGGCCTTCTCGACCGCGCCGGGGGAGACCGCGCCCTCCCCGTTCTTCAGGTCGACCGTCCACGCGCTGTCGGGGCCGGTGAGGGCGAACACGAAGACGTGGCCGATCTTGGCCGCGAGCTCCGGGTTCTTGGCGACGTGATCGCCGATCACCGCGAAGCCGTCGGCGCTCGTCGGCGCGCCCGTGTCCGCGCTCGGCGGCGCGCCGGCGCTCGTCGTGGCGCTCGCGCCCCGCCTGCGCCGCGGAGCTTGGCCACGACCTCCTTGGCCGCCGCCGGATCGATCTTCTTCAGGAAGGTGAGCTTCTGCGACGCCATGACGTTGCCGCTGATCTTCAGCTTGCCGCCGAAGTAGAGCTTCTGCGGATCGGCCTTGCCGCTGGTCATGTCGAGGAAATCCGCTGTCGGTGAGCTCGAGGGTGCAGTCGGGCTTGGCCATCGCGCCCATCGCGACCGAGCCTTGGCCCTGGCGCAGATCGATGCTGAACGCCGAGGCCGGGCTCGTGAGGTTGAACACGTAGCTCGCGTTCACGTTGCTCGTGAGCTCCTTCACGTTCTTCGCCACGTGGTCCTTGATGACCTCCACGATCTCGGCGCTCGTGGGCTCGCCCTGCGCCGCCGGGGCGGCGGCTGCGGCGCTCGGCCTTCGCCGCGCCCTTCGCTTTGGCCTTGGGGATCTCCTTGTAGAGCTCCAGCGCCGCGCCGGTGATGACCACCTTGTCGCGCTCCTTCACCTTGCAGCGGAAGAGGATCTTCTGGTCGCTCTCTTTCCACATTTCGGTGACGAGCGTCTCGCCGGGGAAGACGCTCTCGGAGAAGCGCACCTTGATGCACTTGAAGAGGCGCGGATCGTTGTTGGCGAACGCCTTGATGACGTGGCGGCCCGCGAACCCGAACGTGCAGAGTCCGTGCAGGATCGGCCGCGGGAACCCGAACGCCTGCGCGAACCCTGGGTCGACGTGGAGCGGGTTCGTGTCGCCCGAGAGCCGATAGAGCAGGGTCTGGTTCTCGCTGATCTTCTCCTCGGTGACGACGTCGGGCGCGCGGCTGGGGGGCACGTTGCTCTCGACCGACGGGCCGCGATCGCCGCCCCAGCCGCCCGCGCCGCGCACGAACGTGGTGAGCTCGTTGTGGATGAGCTCCTCGCCCGACTCGTCGAAGCTCTTGATCTCGGTGACGACGATGGCGTTCTTGCCCTTGTCGAAGATGTCCTTCACGCGCGCCTTGTGCGTGAGCTTCGCGTTCGGCGGCAGCGGGCGCTTCACCGCTGTGTACTGCTCGCCGTGCAGGATGCGGTCGAAGCCGTAGTTCATGCCGGGCGCCTTGACGCCCTTCTTGGCGTTCTCGAACACGAGGCGAATGGCAGGAATGACGGCGAACGTGGGGTCGGCGACGAAGCCGTTCCCGTAGTTCTCGTACACGTACTGCAGCTCGGAGGCGTCGTTCGGGTCTTTGCCGTGCCCGATGCCCAGCGCGTAGAGCGCGAGATCGCGCTCGTCGTACGACGACGACTGCTCGGGGAAGGCGTAGCCCAGCGCCTGATCGACGTCGATGTGCTCGTTGCCCCCGAGGCTCTTCGAGCCGAGGTTACCCAGGATGGGCTGCATCGACGAGGTGATGTCGGTGGGGTGCGAGCTCTTCTCGAAGCTCGTGATGTCGGAGAAGGCTTTCTTCACGGCGTCGGGGGTGATGTCGCGCCCGAGCTTGAAGACCTTGCCCTCCGCGCGCTCCCAGCGGAGCTTGCCCATGAAGCCGCCGCCCACCTCGAAGAGCGAGCCGGTCTCCTCATTCGACTCGTGGCAGAGGTACGCGACGAGGGGCGTCACGTACTCGGGCTTGAGGGCGTCGATGAGGTCCTTCGGGAGCACGGTCTCGGTCATGCGCGACCCCGCGATGGGCGCGATGGTGTTCACGAGCACGTTCTTCTTCTTGCCCTCGAGCGCCAGTGTCTGCGCGAAGCCGTGGATGCCGAGCTTCGCCATGCTGTAGTTCGCCTGGCCGAAGTTGCCGTAGATGCCCGCGGCGCTGGCCGTGAACACCACCCGGCCGAAGCCCTGATCGCGCATGAGGTCCCACGCGGCCTTGGTGACGCGGTACGCGCCGAGCACGTGGACCCGGTAGATGAGGTCCCAGTCCTCCTGGGTCATCTTCTGGAACGAGACGTCGCGCAGGATGCCGGCGTTGTTGATGACGATGTCGACCTTCCCGAACGCGTCCACCGCGGACTTCACGATGTTCGCGCCGTCTTCCACGGAGTCGTAGTTCGCCACGGCCTCGCCGCCCGCCGCCTTGATCTCTTCGACCACCTTGTCGGCCGCCGCGCTCGATTTGCCGCCGCCGGTGTGGCCGCCGCCGAGATCGTTGACCACGACCTTCGCGCCACGCGACGCGAGCAGAAGGGCGTGGGAGCGGCCGAGGCCGTTGCCGGCGCCGGTCACGATGGCGACGCGGCCGTCGAACCTGAGATCGGACATGGGAGGTACCTCTTCGTGGATGGAGCCGACGCGCGCGGCTCGGCGAGCTGGGGTCGTACGGGGTGAAACCTTTAGCGTGCGAAGTATCTGGTCGGAGCGAGGCTTCGTCAAGGGCCGCGCCGCCTCCACGCTGGCGCGGCTCGCATTGACTCCCGCGCCGAGACGCGGCACGTGTGGTGCCATGCTGCGCCCGCCTCTCGCTCTCCTTGGCCTCGCGTCCCTCGTCTCGCTCGCCTCCCTCGCCTGCGGCCTCGCCGCCTGCGGCAACGGGACGCCTCCCGTCGCGCCTGCCGCGTCGACCTCCGCGCCCGCCTCCGCGACGGCCTCGACCTCGGCGCCGCCCCCCGCGAGCGCGCCGCTCGCGATGACGGCGAAATGGGCTGGCCCGTACGGCGGGGTGCCCCCGCTCGACAAGGTGCGCGTCGCCGACTTCAAGCCCGCGCTCACGGCCGCGATGGACGCCTACCGCCGCGACGTGTCGGCCATCACCGAAGACCCCGCCGCGCCCACGTTCGCCAACACCATCGCGCGCTTCGAGGACGCGGGGCGCACGTTCAACGACGTGAACACGCTCTTCGGCATCTGGAGCTCGTCGATGAACGACAAGGCGTTCCAGGCCGTGGAGCGGGAGATGGCGCCGGTGCTCTCGGCGTTCTCGGACGAGCTCACGCAGAACGCCGCCCTCTTCAAGCGCATCCAGGCGGTGTACGACTCGCCGGAGAAGGCGAAGCTCACGGCCGAAGAGCAGCGGCTCGTGTGGCTCCACACCACGAACTTCGCGCGCGCGGGCGCCCGCCTCGACGCGCCTGCGAAGAAGCGAGTCGCCGAGATCAACGCGCGGCTCGCGACGCTGTACACCGAGTTCAGCCAGAACCTCCTCGCCGACGAGGAGGGCTTCGTCACGACGCTCGAGAGCGAGGCCGACCTCGCCGGCCTCCCCGACTCGGTGAAGAAGGGCGCCGCCGCCGCCGCGGAGGCCAAGGGCCAGAAAGGAAAGTGGGCGTTCACCAACACGCGCTCCTCGGTCCAGCCCTTCCTCACGTTCTCCTCGCGGCGCGATCTGCGCGAGAAGGTGTGGAAGAACTTCGTGCAGCGCGGCGACAACCACGACGCCCACGACAACAACGCGCACATCGCCGAGATCCTGAAGCTGCGGGCCGAGCGCGCCAAGCTGCTCGGGTATCCGACGCACGCGCACTGGCGCCTCGAAGACTCCATGGCCAAGACCCCCGAGCGCGCCATGACCCTCATGGAGGCCGTGTGGAAGCCGGCCGTCCTCCGCGTGCGCGAGGAGGTGCGAGACATGCAGGCGATCGCCGACAAGGAGCCCGGCAGGCCGAAGATCGCCCCGTGGGACTACCGCTACTACGCGGAGAAGGTGCGGAAGGCTCGGTACGATCTCGACCAGAACGAGATTAAGCCCTATCTGCAGCTCGACCAGCTCCGCCTGGGTCTTTTTTACGTGGCCGGCGAGCTGTTCGGGTTCGAGCTCGTCCCCGCCGCCGGCGTGCCCGTCTACCACCCCGACGTCACCGTGTACGAGGTGCGAGAGAAGGCGGGCGGGAAGCACGTAGGGCTCTGGTATTTCGACCCGTACGCGCGCCCCGGCAAGCGCTCCGGCGCCTGGATGAACGCCTATCGCAACCAGGAGCGCTTCAAGGGCGAGGTCTCCACGATCGTCTCCAACAATGCCAACTTCGTGAAGGGCAATCCCGGCGAGCCGGTCCTCATCAGCTGGGACGACGCGCGCACGCTCTTTCACGAGTTCGGCCACGCGCTGCATGGCCTGTCGAGCAACGTCACGTACCCGAGCGTCTCTGGCACCTCGGTGGCGCGCGACTACGTCGAGTTCCCCTCGCAGCTGCTCGAGCACTGGCTCGACACCCCGGAGGTGCTCTCGCGCTTCGCGCTGCACTACCAGACGCGCGCGCCCATCCCCGAGGCGCTCGTCGCGAAGATTCGCAAGGCCGGAAGGTTCAACGAGGGCTTCAGCACGGTCGAGTATCTGTCGGCGGCGCTCGTCGACATGAAGCTCCACCTCGCGCCCCAGGCTGGGGCCCAGCCGTTTGACGCCGCGGCGTTCGAGCGCGACACGCTGAAGAGCCTCGGCATGCCGGCCGAGATCGTGATGCGGCACCGCACCGCCCAGTTCGCGCACGTGTTCGCGGGCGACGGCTACTCGGCGGGATACTACAGCTATCTCTGGTCCGACACGCTGACGGCCGACGCGTTCGAGGCCTTCAAGGAAGGCAAGGGTCCCTACGACAAGGCGGTCGCCGAGCGCCTGCGCAAGAGCGTGTTCTCCGCCGGCAACACGGTCGATCCCGCGGACGCCTACCGCCAGTTCCGGGGCCGCGACGCGGGCGTCAGCGCCCTCATGCGCAAGCGAGGCTTCCCCGAGACGCCGGCGACGGCGCCGGCGCCTGCCGCGAAGAAGCCCAAGAAGAAGTAGCGCGAATCGGCGAAGCGGGCCCGAACGGGCGCGCCTCGCCCAGCGTGCTAGATCTGCTCGCCTCGACCCGCATGGCCGCCAAGAAGAAAGCGAAGAAGAAGCCTCGCCAGGCTTCGGGCACCGAGCGCGCGGAGCCCGCGGACGCGGCCAACGCCGAGGTCGTACCCGCCGAGCTTTCCCGAGCCCCGCGGCCGGAGCGCGCGCTCGCGCCGCTTCCGCCGCTCCCCGCGCCCGCCGAGCAGACCCCGCCGCCGCGCGACCTCGCCTTCGTCGACAACCCCATCGCGATCGCCCTCGTCATGTGCCTCGCGCTGGCCACGCTCGTCGGCCTCACCTGGAAGCGTGAGGGGGCCCGCGGCGGTCCGCTCACCGCCGTTCCCCAGGGGAGCTTCCTCGTCGCGCGGGTCGACGTGCCGGCCCTCCGGGCCTCGCCGCTGTTCTCCGCCCTGCTAGGCGGGGGCGACGCGTCGCAACAGCTCGGCCTCGACGAGCTCGCGCGGGCGTGCGGCTTCGACCCGCTCTCGCGCGTGAAGGAGCTCGTGGTCGCCCTGCCCGAGGGCGAGAGCCGCGGCACGTTCGGGGTGGCCGCGCAGGTCACGGTGAGCGAGAGCGAGCTCGGCACCTGCGCCCAGCGCATCGCGGAGGCCCGCGGCGGGCAGGCCGCGCCGAAGACCCTCGGGAGCTTCCACGTGCTGGAGGCGGCGGCGAGCTCGCGGTCGCACCCGAGCCTCGCCTTTCGGGAAGGTGGGCTCCTGCTGGTGGCCGAGGGCGCTTGGCTCGCGGCCATGATCGAGGCCGCCGACCACCCGGCCGCGGCGGGCTCCGACCGCGGCGAACTGCACGCGAAGCTCGCGCGCGCCATCACGTCGGCGCCGCGGCTCGAGAGCCCCGCGCTGCTCGTCACGGCCGCGCTACCGCGGGCCCTCCGCGAGCGGCTCCGGGGTGAGCTCGACGCGGAGATCGCGCAGGCCGAGGGCGGCGACGCGCGCGACACGCCGCAGGCCATCATGACGGCGGTCCTCTCGGTCGCGGGGGCGGGGCTGGGCGTCGCGCTCGGCAGCGACGGGCAGGTCACGGCGCGCAGCGAGCTCTCGTGCGAGGACGCGGCTTCGGTCGGCGTGCTGAGCCGGCTACTCGAACGCAAGCGGTTCGCGCTGTCGAAGGAGCTGTGGGTGCGCTTCATCGGGCTCGGCGCCGCCATCGACTCGGTCACCATCGAGCCGAGCGGGTCGACGCTGGCCGTCGGGCTACGCGCTTCGGCCGACGACCTCGCCCGCGGGATCGCGCGCATGCTCGAGGTAGGGCACAAGCGCCCGCAGGCCCCGGCCGCAGCGCCGAGCTCCAGCGCCACTCCCGCGCCAAGCGGCAGAGCTGCGCCGGACGAGGTGCTCACCCCACGAGGCGCCCCCGCTCAGATTCGTCGCGCACCCCCATAGATTTTCTCGGCCGTGTTGCTTACCTTTGGGAAGCCGTGCGCGACGGGCAAGGTGTCCGCGCCCACGACACATCTCACGACCGTATTCACGACCGCACACGCGCACCCGTCGAGACGCGCCCGTCGCGTCGACCTAGGTTCGTAAGGAGATCCGTCCATGGCCGGAAACAACGTCATCGAGCTCACCGACGAAAACTTCGACTCGGAGGTTACGAGCTCCTCGATCCCCGTGCTCGTCGACTTCACCGCGACCTGGTGCGGACCGTGCAAGATGCTGACGCCCATCGTCGAGAAGATCGCCAACGAGAACGTAGGCAAATACAAGGTCGCCAAGCTCGACATCGACGACGCGCCGCGCATCACGCAGCGCTTCGGCGTGCGCAGCGTGCCGACCATTCTGGTCTTCAAGGCCGGCGAGAAGAAGGGCCAGCACGTGGGGGTCACCAACAAGGAGACCCTCATCAAGCTCCTGGAGGCGTGATCGCACCGGGCTAGCTTAGCCAGCGCGCCACGGGGCCTGCGCGTCGACCTCGACCGCGGGCCTCGCGTCATTTCCGCACCATTTGCGCGCTCACGCGGTCCTTCGACGCGCGGGCGTCGACGTTCAGGTATCCTCCGCAGCATGTCCGCCCGCTCGGACCCACGCATGGCGTCACTCCGCGACGCGCTCGTCGGACAGGTCCTCACCGGCTCCGGCCGCGTGACGTACCACCTTCAAGACTGCGTCGGCGAGGGCGGGCAGGGCTGGGCGTTCCGCGCGCGGTGGAACGATCCCGAGGGCGTGACGGTGCTCGCGAAGGTGCTCCGCCCCGACACCGTGAGCCTCGAGGCGCTCCGGCGGTTTCAGCAGGAGGCGGAGGTGCTCCGCATGCTGTCGATGCTGCCGAACCCGCACGTGGTGCGCTTTTACGACCACGCGGTGGCGCAGGTCTCCCCGAACGGAGGGCCCGTCATCGCGATCCCGTTCACGGTGCTCGAGTTCGTGAATGGTCCCACGCTCGAGCAGGTCCTGAAGTCCACCGGCGCCCTGGCGGTTCGGCGCGCGCGACGCGTCCTCCGGCAGGTCGCGCAGGGGCTCGAGACCGTGCACCAGCAGAAGGTGGTGCACCGCGATCTGAAGCCTTCGAACATCCTGCTGTCGACCGAGGCCGGCACCGAGATCGCCAAGGTGACCGACTTCGGCCTGGTGAAGCTCGCCGAGCTGAACCTCGTCAGCACCTCGGCGCTGGCAGGGGCCTCCCTCGGCTACGCCCCGCCCGAGCAGTATGAGCGTGGAAACGCTCGCGTTTCTACCCGTACCGACGTCTTCGCGCTGGGCGCCCTCGCGTACGAGATGCTGTCAGGCAAGGCCGCGTTCCCGTTCACCCAGGGCGAGAACCCGCTCATCATCGTCACGCGCATCCTGAGCGGCGCGCGACCGCAGCTTGCGCGTCTCACGACGCTCCCCGCCGAGCTCGCCCAACACCGCGAGCTGCTGCACGACGTCGACCACGTGCTCGCGAAGGCCCTCTCGGCCGACCCAACCCACCGCCAGGAGAGCGTGCGGGCCTTCGTGGCCGAGCTCGACCACGCCCTCGCCCCCCTCCAAGATCTGGAGCGCGCTCCCCGCAGCCTCGTCTCGCCGTTCGAGGCGACCTCGCCGAACTCGTCGCCCTCGGGGGCGTACCGGTCGTTGCTCGCCGACTCGATCGAGGGTGGACGGCCCGACGAGGCCCAGCGCGCGTCGACGCCGAGCCTGCCGAGCACGTCCAGCGCGTCCAGCGCGTCCAGCGCGCCCAGCGCGGCCCGTGCGTCCAGCGTCGCGTCCCTCTCGCGACCGCAGCGCGTCGCGGAGACGGTGGCCGCGCGGCCGGACGCATGGACGTTCGTGACGCTCGTCACCCCGCCGCGCGCGATGACGCTCCGCCACGCCGCGCTGTCGAACCGCGGCTTCGTGGCCACGCTGGGCGCCTTCGGCGTAGTCGTGTGGGGGGGCGGGCGGTGGACGCCCGTCGCGCTCCCGCCGGAGATCGATCCCCGCGCCGCGCGCGGCGTGCTGTGGCTCGAGGGCGGCGAGCTGCTCGTGTTCGGCGAAGGCTCGCTCGCCCTCATCGTCGCGCCCACGGGCTCGACGCTGACGCTCCACTTCGCCGAGCCGGGCATGTCGTTCCGCGGCGCGCGCCGCTTCCCCGACGGCTCGACGTGGCTCGTGGGCCGGGTCCCCCGTGGAGAGACCACCGTCGGCGTCGCGACCCGCATCGTGAAGGGGCGCGTCGACGCCATGGTGACCTGCGCGGAGGTCGCTCACCTCGACGACATCGCGCGCGTCGGCGGGGAGCCGATCGCGTGCGGCCACCGCGGCGCGCTCGTGAAGTGCCTGCCCGAGCTCGACCGGGGAACGCTCGTCGCGAGCCTCTGCCACGGGAATTTGCGGGCGATCGCCGCGCTCCCCGACGGCTCGGCGGTGACCGTGGGCGACGGCGGTCACGCGCTCCTCGTGCGCACGCCGTTCGAGGGCGCGCTCGAGACCGTGCAGACCACCCGCGATCTCCTCTCGCTCTCCATCGCCCCAGACGCCTCGGCCTGGGCCGGCGGAGCGGCGGGCCGCATCGTCCGACGCACGGCGGGGCCGGGCATCCCCACGACCTGGGTCCGTATGGTCGCGGAGCTGCCGGCGCGTGGCGACGTGCTCGCCGTGCTCGCCAACGAGAGCGCCGTGCGCGCCGTCACCACCGACGGCGCGCTGGTCGAAGGGCGCATCCTCGTTTGACACGCCTCAGCCGCATCGCCAAGGCGCTGCTCGTCGCCACGGCCATCACCCACGTGGGGTTCTTCGCCGCCGCCTACGGGGCGCTCGCCCTGGCCGGCGCGCCGTTCCCCATCGCGGGCTCCGCGCTCGTGACGCTGGTGGGCTACGCGGGCATGGTCGCGCTCGTGCGAAGCGGCCTGGACGACCGCAAATCGCCCGCGTGGCGCGTGCGCTTCCTCCGCATTCCGTACTTCGTGCACTGGTGCGCGTGCGTGTTCACGCTCGTGCCCGACCTGCTCTACCTGGTGCTCCGCCCCCTCGGCGGCCTCGCCGTGGGTGACGTGCGCGTGCCTCCCTCGGGCTTCCTCGTCGTCTACGTCGTCGGCCTCGTGGTGTGCACCTACGGCGTGCTCGTGCGAAGGCGCGTGTTCCAGGAGATCCACATCGAGGTCCGGGTGAAGGACCTGCCGCCCGCGTTCGAGGGCTTCACCATCGCGCACCTCTCGGATCTCCACATCGGCGCCCTCACCCCCGAGGAGTGGGGTCACCGCTGGGTGCGCGCGGCGAACGCGTTCGGCGCCGACATCGCCGTCGTCACGGGCGATCTGGTGACGAGCGGCACGGCGTTCCACGAGGACATCGCGCGGGTCGTGAGCGCCCTCCGCGCGCGCGACGGCGTGTATGTAACCATGGGAAATCACGACTATTTTGGCGAAGGCGAGCCGCTCGTTTCGCTGCTGAAGGCGGGCGGCTCGCGCGTGCTCCGCAACGAGGGCCTCGTCCTCACGCGCGGCGACGCGCGCCTCTACCTGGCCGCGATCGACGACACCTGGACCCGGCGCGCCGACCTCGACCTCGCCCTCGCCGAGCGCCCCGCCGGCGTGCCGTGCGTCTTGCTCGCGCACGACCCCGAGATGTTCCCCAAGGCCGCCGCCCGCGGGGTCGACGTCACGCTCTCCGGGCACACCCACGGTGGCCAGATCGCCGTGCCCTTCCTCGCCAGGCGCTTCTCGCTCGCGACCCTCGCCCACACGTTCAACGTCGGGGTGTACCGCGAAGGCGACGCGACGCTCTACGTGCACCCGGGTCTCGGCACCACGGGCCCGCCCATCCGCCTCGGCGCGGCGCCGGCCGTGGTGAGGCTCACGCTCCGCGCGGCGACGTAGCGGCCCGTCGAGGAGCGCGGCGCGGGGCGAGGCTCCGCGCGTCACACCCGCTTCAGATCGCCCTCGAGCGCCTCGTAGGCCGCCTCGGCCTCGGGGAGCCCGATGGCCACGAGCCCCGGCACGACGTCTTGCTCGAGCCCGTCGAAGAACGCGCGCGCGTAGCCCGCGTCGCTGAGAGTGCCGAAGTTCGGACCGGGGTCGGTCTCAGGAGCGCGCCGAGCCCACGCCGCACCGCCGCTCGCGCAGCAGAGGCGCGCGTAGTGCCGGAACATGCTGGGCAGGCCGTCGGCGAGGGCCTGTCGTTCGCGCTCGAAGTCCGGCGCCCCGGGGCGCATCAGCAGCGCGGCGAGCTCCCAGCCGAGCTCGCCGTGGAATGTCTCGTCGACCACGATCGCGGAGACCACCTGCCGGGCCAGCGGCACGGTGGTGTGGTGCAGGGCGCGGCGGAACATGCGCCCGCTGAGGGTCTCGCCCACGCAGAACGCGGCGATCACGGTGTGCCGCACGTGCGCGCGGAGCGAGCTCGACACGGCCAAATGGAGCGTGTCGGCGTCTACACGCGGTACGGCGGGGTGGCCGATCGCGTCGCACATCCGGAGGCAGAGATCCGTGTGGCGGGTCTCGTCCGCGATCATTCGCGCGAACGCGCCGGACCAGTCGAGCGGCGCGCCCAGCAGGTGGAGCTGAGACGCGAGCTGCGTGAAGAGCGCCAGCGACGCGTACTCCTGCACCGCGCGGCACTCCCAGAGGTCCGCCGCTCGCCGCAGCGCCTCGGGCTCGTAGAGGGAGCGCTCGAACGTGTCCCACTCCACCACGCCCTTGCGAGGCCGAACGATCTGCTCGTGGACGTCGGTCAGCGCGAGCGCCTCGCCGCTGAGCCGCACCAGCGAGAGCTCACGCGAAGCGGTCACGCGCTACTTGGTCGAGGGGTTCGAGGGCGGCGGCGAGTTGACGCGCTTGGGCAGCGCCGGCTTCGAGGGCGGCGGCGAGTTGACGTGGTCGGGCAGCGGCGCCCGCTCGGGCGGGCCGGGACGCACTGGCGGCGCCGGCTTGTCGGGCGGCGGCGAGTTGACGTAGAGGGGCAGCGCGGGGGCAGGCCCGGCGTCGGCGGTCTCCGCCACGACCGCGGAGGGGAGCGGCGTGGCCGTCGGCGCGGCCGTGCCCGTAGCCGGCGTCGGGGGCGCGTTGATGTGAAGCTCGCCGTCGGGCGGCGCGGGCTCTTTGGCCGGCGCGGGCGCGCAGGCCGAGGCCGAGACCCCGAGGCCCACGAGGGCGAGGCCCTGGGTCAGTCGAGACAATCGCGCGAGTCGGTGCGGTAGCACGGGGCGAGCTTAGCGCTTCGCCGGCGCCCTGTCGCGCGGCTCACGACTTCGCCTTCGCGTTCGCGTTCGCGCGCGGCGCCCGGTCCGAGGGCTCGGCGCGCAGCGCCTTCAGCTCCGCGAGCAGGTGCTCGATGAGCAGCGCGACCCGCTTCGACAGGAGGCGCGAGGACGGATACACGAGGTGCCCGTCGGCCCCGCGCGCTCGGTAGCGCGGGAGCACCTGCACGAGCCGCCCGCTCTCCACGTACGGCGCCACGAGAAACCACGGCAAGAGGGCGAGCCCCGCGCCGTCGAGCGCGGCTCGGTGTACGAACGAGAGATCGTCGCCGGTGAGCATCGCGCGGAGCTCGACGGCCTCGGTCTGGCCGCGCCGATCGCACGACTCGAGCTCGACGCGCAGCGTCCCGCGCGGCGCACGGAAGAGCACCACATCGTGCGCGGCGAGGTCCGCGAGCGTCGCCGGCACGCCCCGGCGCGCCACGTACGCCGGGCTCGCGACGAAGTACGACGCCGCCGTCGCGATCTTGCGAGCCACGAGCGACGAGTCCTCGAGAGCCCCGAACCGGAGCGCCAGGTCGATCCCCTCGGCGACGAGGTCCACGCGCCGCGAGGCCAGCACCGCGTCGATCGAGATCTCGGGGTACTTCCTCCTGAAGCTCTGGAGCACGCTCGGCAGGTAGGTCGCGCCCAGATCCGCCGGCGCGGTGATGCGCACGCGGCCCCTCGCCGCGTCGCCACGATCGCGCACGGCCTCGTTCGCGTCGTTCAGGACCCCAACGGCCCGACGCGCCTGCGCCGCGTACTCGGCGCCCGCGTCGGTGAGGTGCAGCTTTCGCGTCGTGCGGTGGAGGAGCCGCACGCCGAGCGCGTCCTCGAGGTCAGCGACCCGGCGGCTCGCGGCCGACTTCGCGATGCCGAGGCGGGTGGCCGCCTTCGTGAAGCTGAGGGTCTCGGCGACGGCGAGGAACGTGGTGACGCCCTCGAAGCTCACGGGTGTGTCCACGAGAACAATGCTGCCACATTGCGCGCGATGGCGCGCCAATAGAGGCCTCTGGCGCGACGCTTGGCTCGGGGTAAGCTCAAGCGATGGGAAGCATGGGGAGCGGCAAGGTTTGGTCGAGAGCGCTGTTGTTCGTCGTCGGCGCGTGTGCGTGGGTCGCCGGCTGCAGCAGCACCACGAACGGAGGCGGTGGCGGCGGGAGCCCTTCCCCGAGCACGAGCAGCACGAGCGGCGCGGCGGCCTGCTCGCTCGCCAACATCACGTCGGCGACCACCGCGGGCTGCTTCGACTGCATGCGCGAGCGCTGCTGCGCCGAGATGCAAGCCTGCGACAAGGATCCCGACTGCCTCTTCTGCATCGACAACCCGATCGACACGTCCGCGCGCTGCGTCGATCCCGCGACCTTCTCGGTGTACCCCAACCGGAAGAACCTGGGCACCTGCCAGACCGACAAGTGCGTGCCTCCGTGCGGCGTGTCGGGCAACACGCGGTGCGATCCGAGTGACTGTCCTCCGTCGTGCGCGAATTACAGCCGCGGCTGCCGCCCGTAAGAGCGGCGGGACTCCGCGGCGAGCCGCCACGCGCGCAGGTCACGTTCGTTAATTGAGCCGTTCGCCGGAGTCCTCGCGCCCAGCGCGCAGCCCACGAGCCCGCACGCGCGCGCGTCGACGAGCGGCTCCCGGTCGCCGGGCCGAGTAGGCGCGGAGCGCGCTCCGCTCGTGGGCCCTTCGGGGCCCTGGGAATCCCGCCTCGGCGCGCGGCGTACTCGGGCATACTCGCCCATGGTGTCCTCGCCTCCGCGCTCGCCGCGCTCGCCGCGCTCGCCACGCTCGCCGCGCTCGCCGCTGCGCGAAGGCGCCACGCGCGCCCTCGGTCTCGCCGGGGCGCTGTCGCTGCTGCTCGGGGCGCTCGCGCTACCTCGCGCGACCCGCGTGCCGGAGCCCATCGTGGCCGAGCCGCGCGAGGCGACGATCGCGCCCGAGTCTCCCCGCACCGCGCCTGCCGACGGCGAGAGAGGCCCGGACGTGGCCGGCGGCGCCGCGCCCGAGGGGCGGGCCGTGCGCTACGTGGACACCCACGACCACTACGCCCACGCGACGACCGTCGTCGACCCTGCAAAGTACACGTATTTTCGTCGGCGAGGCGCGAGCCCCGAGGTCGCGCTCACATTCGACTGCGGCTGGGTGCCGGAGGCGAGCGGCCTCGCGGTGCTCGACGCGCTGCGGGAGCTCGGCGTGAAGTCCACGTTCTTCATCGCGGGGCCGTTCGTCTTCAAGACCACCCCGGCGCGCGCCGATACGCCGCCGAACGACGCGACGCTGCGCATGATCGGCCGCATCCTGGACGACGGCCACGAGGTGGCCAACCACACGCACACCCACCCTCACGGCAACACGCGCACCCCGTGGACCCGCGAGCTCGACGAGCTCGCGCGCGGGTGGCGCGCGGCGGTGCGCGCGATCTACGGCGACGCGCCGCCGCCCAACGCCGGGCTGAGACCCTACTGGCGCGCCCCGTACGGGGAGTACGACGACCGCGCCCTCACCGAGGCAGCGGCCGCCGGATATCCGTTCCACTTCGGGTGGAACGTGGAGGCCCTCGACGCGCTGGGCATCCCCGACTGCCGCGCCGTGAAGGCGGGGGCCGCGTGCCTCTCCGCGGAGCGTCAGACCCGCCACGTGCTGGCCTTCGCGCGGCGAAACCCCCGCCTCGACGCCACCGTGGTCCTGGCGCATTTGGGCGGGCCGTACGGCTGGGGGAACGATCCCCGGGGCCTCCGCGCGCTGGTCACGGCGCTCCGCGCCGAGGGGCGCACGTTCGCGAAGCTCTCGGAGGTGATCGCGGTCACGCCATGAGCGGGGCCGTCGCGCGCTCGCGCGCTCGCGCGACTGCGCTCATTTCCCGGGCCGCCGAGGCGCTTCCCACGGTACCCTCGCGGGTGATGAGCCTCCGCCCGGTCTACCTCGCCGCCGCCCTCCGCACCCCCATCGGTCGCCACCGAGGCGGCCTCGCGAGCGTGCGCCCCGACGACCTCGCCGCGCACCTGCTCCGCGCCGTGGGCGAGCGCCACGCGGGCCTCTGGGCGCGCGTGGAGCACGTGGTGCTCGGGGCCACGAACCAGGCCGGCGAGGACAACCGCAACGTCGCGCGCATGGCGGCGCTCCTGGCCGGTCTCCCGTACGAGGTGCCAGCCGTCACCGTGAACCGCCTCTGCGGCTCGGGGCTCGAGGCGGTGTGCGACGCCGCGCGACGCGTCGCCACCGGGGACGCCGACGTGGTGCTCGCCGGCGGCGTCGAGAGCATGACGCGGGCCCCGTTCGTGTTCGGCAAGCCCGACGAGCCGTTCCCACGCACGCCCCCCAAGGTGTTCGACTCGAGCCTCGGCTGGCGCTTCGAGAACCCGCGGCTCGCCGCGCGCTTCCCGCTGCAGAGCATGGGCGAGACCGCCGAGAACGTGGCCGACAAGTGGGGAATCACCCGGCTCGAGCAAGACACCTTCGCCCTGGAGTCGCAGCAGAAAGCAGCGCGCGCGTGGGCCGAGGGCGCGTTCGACGCCGAGGTGGTCCCCGTCCCCGTGCCCGGCACAAAGAAGGGCGAGACGGCGCTTTTCTCGCGCGACGAGTCGGTCCGCGGCGACGTGACGCCGGAGGGCCTCGCGAAGCTCGCCCCCGTGTTCCGCAAGGGCGGCAGCGTCACGGCGGGGAACAGCTCGCCGCTGAACGACGGGGCGAGCCTCGTCGCGGTCGTGAGCGAAGAGGTCCTCGCCGCCGAGGGGCTCACTCCGCTCGCGCGGGTCGTGTCGCAGGCGGCCACGGGCGTCGAGCCGAACCTCATGGGCGAGGGACCCATCAGCGCCGGCAAGAAGGCGCTCTCGCGCGCGGGCTGGGGTGTAGGCGACCTCGACCTCGTGGAGCTCAACGAGGCCTTCGCGGCGCAGTCGATCGCGTGCGTCCGCGGCCTCGAGCTCGCGAGCGACCGCGTGAACCCCACAGGCGGCGCGATCGCCCTCGGGCACCCCATCGGATCGAGCGGCTGCCGCGTGCTCGTGACCCTCGCCCACGGCCTCGCGCGGCTCGGCAAGCGCCGCGGCATGGCGGCGCTGTGCGTCGGAGTGGGGCAAGGCATCGCGATGACGCTGGAGAGGCCCCAGTAGCGCATGGCCGACCGCAGGCGACCCGCGCCCTCCCACCCCGCGTGGGATCTCCCGTGCGCGGAGGCGCCGTTCGCGTTCGTCGATCTCGAGATGACCGGCCTCGACGTGGAGCGCGATCGCGTGGTCGAGATCTGCGTGGAGCGCGTCGTGGGGGGCGCATGTGTCGGGCGCCTCGAGTCGCTCGTGTGGCCGGGCGAAGAGCGCGCGGGCGGCGCGAGCGAGGTGCACGGGCTCACCTGCGACGCGCTCCGCGGAGCGCCCACGTTCGCCGAGCTCGCCCCGCGGGTGAACGAGCTGCTCGCGGGCGCGGTGCCCGTCGCCCACGCGGCCTCGTGGGATCAGCGCTTCCTGCACGCGGAGCTCGCGCGCCTCGAGCTCGACCTAAACCTCGAGCACTGGATCGACACCCTGTGGCTCTCGCGGCGCTCTTTTTTGTTCCCCACCCACTCGCTCGCGGCGCTCCGCGGCCAGTTCGGCCTCGACGCCGACGGCTCGCACCGCGCCAGCGGCGACGTCGCCGCGCTCCGCGAGGTCTTCCGCCGCTGCGTCGAGGTCCTTCGCCCCGTATCCCCGCGAGACTTATGGGAAAGTCTCACCCCCTCCGAGCACGCGCGGGCGGCCGTGATGGAGGGCCTCGTGGCCGCCCAGGCGTCGGGCCTGCCCGTGAAAATCGCCGTGCGCCCCTCCGGCAAAGCCGCGCGCGAGGTGGTGGTCGTCGTCACCGAGATCCTCTCCGACGTGGATCCGCCCCGAGCGATCGGCTATCTGCTCCCCGGGCGGGGCCGGAGGGAGCTCCGGGCCGATCGCATCCTGCGCATCGAGCCTCTCCCCGCGAGCCCACCCGATCTGGACAGCCGATGACTCTGCCGAAGCCCTTCGCCCCGCTCGCCCCGCTCGCGCCGCTCGCCCCGCTCGCCGCCGCCTCGCTCGCGTCCCTCGCGCTGGGGCTCGTCGCCTGCGGTGGGCCCGAGGCCACCACGCCCGGGCGCTCGCCCCTCGCCGACAAGTGGCAAACGCGCGCCAAGGCGAGCTTTCGCGCGGGCGACTTCGACGACGCCACGCAGGCCACCGAGAGCGGCGTGCAGGTGGCGCCGCAGGACCCGGAGATCCGCGTGCTCGCCGCGCGCGTCGCGCTCGCCCGGCTCGACTTCGGGAAGGCCATCAAGCTCACCGAGGGCCTCACCTCGACCGAGGCCCACGCCGTGCGCGGGCGCGCCTTCTGGTACTCGGGCGATCTCGAGCAGACCGCCGAGGAGCTCGAGACCATGCTCCGCGATCCGCAGGTGAAGGACCCGTGGGCGCGCGACGTCGCGAAGCTCTCGCGGCGCGGCCAGGGCCGGCACCCGTTCGCGCTCGAGGGCGCGCTCCTCGCGGCGGTCGCCATGCCTCCGGCGGGCCCCGCGCTCATCGTGCCGTGCGAAATCGAGGGCGAGCCGGTGCTCGGCTTGGTGTCCACGGCCGTGGGTGAGCTCGTGGTCGACTCGTCGAGCCGCAAGGAGCCCGCCTGGGTGAACCTCCGCTTCGGCGAGCACGGCGACGTCGAGGTGAAGGACGTGCCCGCCTTCACGCAGGACCTGAGCGGCATCTCCCACCAGCTCGGCGTGCCCATCAAGGCGATGCTCGGCGTGAACCTGCTCCGCCACCTGCACGTCACGTTCGACCGGCGCGGCTCGCAGTTCGTGGTGCGCCGCTCGGACCCCACGCCGCCGCCCGACGGCAGCCGCGTGCCGCTCTACTACGTCCGCGGCGGCGGCATGGTCGTCCGCGCGACGCTCGCCACGAAAGACGAGGGCTTCTTCCCCATGCTCGTCGACTCGGCCGCGATGTTCCCGCTCGCCGTCGACGACGCCCTCTTCCGAAAGGCCGGCGTCGATCCCACGAAGCTCACCGCCGAACCGAGCGCGCCGAACGTGCGCACGGGCACCCTCCCGAACCTGCGCATCGGCTCGTTCGACATGCCGCAAGTACCCGCCATGCAAGCGAAAGAGCTCCCCGAGCTGCGCACCCAGCTCGACATGGACATCGCCGGCGTGCTTGGCTCGAGCCTGCTCGCCGTGTTCCGCGTCACGCTGGGCGACGGGGGGCGGTTCATGTGGATCGAGCCCGATCCCGCGATGACCGAGGCCGCCCGGCCACGGCCCGAGCGGCGCGCGCCCGACCCTGGCCCGCCGCCGGCGCCCATGACACCCGATCCGCCCAAGGCCGGAAAGAACCCCGAGAAGGCCGCGAAGCCCGCCAAGCCCGCGCCAGGAGCCAAGAAGCCATGAGCCGCCTCGCCGTCTACGCTGGCAGCTTCGACCCGGTCACCAACGGGCACCGCGATCTCATCGAGCGGGCCTCCGCCCTGTTCGACCGGGTGATCGTCGCCATCGGCATCCACGCCACGCGCAAGCCCCTGTTCACCGCCGACGAGCGCCTCGGGCTCCTGCGCGAGGTGTCGGCCGACCTGCCCAACGTGACGGTCGAGTCGTTCGACGGCCTGCTCA
This sequence comes from Myxococcales bacterium, assembly GCA_016720545.1. Classification (NCBI taxonomy): domain Bacteria; kingdom Pseudomonadati; phylum Myxococcota; class Myxococcia; order Myxococcales; species Myxococcales bacterium. The sequence continues at coordinate 78,237 of JADKKK010000015.1, read as the reverse complement.
TCGAGTTCTGCCGCAAGAGCGGCGCGCGCATCATCGTGCGCGGCCTGCGGGCCGCCACCGACTTCGAGTACGAGCTCCAGATCGCCCACGCGAACGCGGATCTGCAGCCGAACATCGACACCATCTTCCTGCCCACGCGCACGAACTACGGCTTCGTGTCCGCGTCGCTCGTGCGCGAGATCGCGAGCCACCACGGCGACGTGGCGCGCTACGCGCCGCCGGTCGTGTGCGCGGCGCTGGCCAAGAAGTTCGCGTAGCGCAGCGCGGTCGGCGGGCCCGGTCGGGCCGCCTCCACCCTCGTGAATTGTATGCAGAGTGCACGTGTAACCGCGCACTCCTCACACATCGCGCGCGGCCGGACCGGCCGCTACTTCGACTCTTTCGGGGGCTCGACCACGATCTCGACGCGGCGGTTCAGCGCGCGCCCTTCGACGCTCGTGTTGTCGGCCACGGGCTTCGACGAGCCCCGGCCCACGGCGCTCACGCGGTCGGCCGCGATGCCGCGGGACTTCAGGTAGGTCGCGACCGACTCGGCGCGCTGCTTCGACAGCTCGTCGTTGCGGGAGGCCTGGCCCTGGTTGTCGGTGTGGCCCTCGACCTGGATGCGGGCGTCGGGGTTGTTGCGCACGAGCGCCTCGGCCACCTGGTTCAGCTGCACCATCGCGGGCGGCAGCAGATCGGCCTTGTCGGTGCGGAAGAGCACGCCGCCCGAGAGCGTGATGACCATGCCGCGGTCGTCCTTCTTCACGGCCGCGATCTTCTGCAGGTCGGCGAGCGCCATGGCCGCGCGCTTCTCGGCCTCGGCGCGGGCCGCGGCCTCGCGCTCGAGGGCCTCTTTCGTCTTGGTGAGGTCGCTCTTGGTCGCGGAGAGATCGTTCTTCGCGTTCGCGAGCTCGGCCTGGGTCTTCTTGAGCGCGTCCATCTGCGCGCGCTGCGCCTCGTCCTCGGCGTCCTTCTTCTCGCGCGCGGCGACGGCCGTGCGCGCCGAGGCCGACGCGAACTCGGACTTTCGCACCGCGATGTAGGAGCGATCGACGGTCTCTTGGCCGTCGCCCTTCTCGAGGAACGCGAGCTCGGCCGAGTCGAGCGCCTGCTTGGCGCCGTGCAGCTCGACGAGGCTCTCCTTCGCCGCCGGGCCCTCGGTGGCGGTCTTGTAGGCGGCGCGCGCGTCGAGCAGCTCCTTCGGGGGCAGCGCGGCGCCGCACCCGGCGACGAACAGGGCCGCCGAGCCGAGGAGACAGAGGACGAGTGACTTCGTGGGTGTGCGCATGGTGGGCTCCGTCACTTCCCGGCCCGCAGGGCCTTGAGCTTGTCGATGGCCTCCTTGGCCGCGGCGCGCATGGTCTGCTCCTTCGCGAGCTGGAGGGCGAGCTCCGCGTCGGCGCTGGCGCGCGAGAGGATCTCGTCGGCGCGGCGGTTCTCACCGGCCGCGATGAGGGCCTTCGACTGGTCGATCTGCTCGTTGGCGTACTTCAGGTAGAGCGCCGCCTTGGGATCTTTCTCGGCCCCCATCTCGCGCGCGCTGCGCGAGGCGGCCTCTGCCGAGGAGAGGCGCTCCGAGGGCGGCGGGAAGCTCCCGGCGCAGGCCACCGACGCCACCGCGACGCCCAACAACGCGAACCGCAAGAACAATTTGGTCATGGTGCTCCTCTGCCCGGGCACGAAGGTACCACCTCGGGGTGACCCGGAGAAGACACGCCGTGTGGGGTGGCGCGGCCCCTGGTCGAGCTCTCCTCGGGCACGTCGCGCTCACCCGAGGATGAGCGCGGCGTCCCCTTCGACGAGCCCGTCGTCGACGAGGTCGATGGCGGAACGAGCGAAGCGCCTCGCGACCGCCGACAGGCGCAGCTCGCCGGCACGCTCGGCGTGCGCGGCCTCGTCGACGAGCAGCGCGAGCTCCGTCGCGCGGCCGAGGGTGAGCGCGAAGCGGCGGGCGCCGGCCTCGAGGGCGCCTCCGCCTCCGTGCCCTCGTTGCAGCGTGTCCGCGAGCCAGGCCTCCGCGTGGGCGAGCGCCTCACGCGCCGCGCGCGCAGGCACCTCGAGGCCCGAGGGCGCCGAGGCGGTGGCGCGCTCGATCTCCGCGCGGAGCGGCGCGAGGGTGGCGCCGCGCCCCAGCACACGCAGGACGTCGAGCGAGAGCACGTTCGTCGTGCCCTCCCAGATGGGGAGCACCTGCGCGTCGCGGAGCAGCTGCGGCAAACCTGTATCTTCCACGTATCCCGCGCCGCCGAAGGCCTCGAGCGCCTCGCTCGCGACGGCGACGGCCTGCTTGCCGGTGGTGAGCTTCACGATGGGCGTGAGCAGACGCAGGAGCGCCCGCTCGGCGTCGGTCGCCACGGACACCTCGTCGCGGCCGAGGAGCTCGACCACTCGAAACGCGAGGCAGAACGCGCCGTGGGTCTCGGCGACCATCCACGCCAGCGTGTCGGCGTGGAGCGGTTTGTCCGCGAGCGGCGCGCCGAACGCGACCCGGCGCCGGGCGTAGTCGCGCGCGAGGCCCACGGCCTTCTGCATGGCCGCGACCGCGCACACCGAGTTCCACGTCCGCGTCACCGCGAGCATGGGCGTGATGTTCTTGATGCCGTCGCGGAGGCCCATCACCGGCGTCGCAAGCGTGCCCTCGAGGAGCAGCTCCGCCGTGGGCACCATGCGGGTGCCGAGCTTGTCTTTCAGGCGGTTGATTTGCAGACCGTTCAGCCGGCCCTCCTCGTCGCGGGTCTCCACGTAGAAGAGCGCGAGGCCGCTGCCGCCGGGCGGCCCGCCCTCGGGGCGCGCGAGAGTGAGCGCCATCTCCGAGGTGGTGGCCGAGGTGAACCACTTCGTGCCGTGGAGGGTGAACGAGCCGCCGTCGCGGGGGCGCGCCAGGGTCTCGCTGATGGCGACGTCGGAGCCGCCGGTGCGCTCGGTCATCCACTGACCGCTCGTCCACGCGCGCGCGGGATCGCGGCTCAGGAGGCGTGGTAGCGCGCGCTCGGCGAGGGCCGCGTTGCCCGACGCGAGGAGCGTCTTGGCGGCGCCGTCGGTCATCGCGAGCGGGCACGAGTACACGTGCCACGACGGCTCGAGCACGTACGCGAGCATGAACTGGTGCACCCGCGAGTGCTCCGCGGTCTTGCGCTCGTACGCCGTGGCCACCACGCCGCGCTCGGCGGCCACGCGCTGGGCTTTTTTCCAGAGCGACGTGAGCTCGATGTGGTCTACACGCTTTCCCCACGCGTCCCACGAGGTGAGGCGCGGCGCTTCGTGGGGGTCCACCTGGGATGCCGCGTAGAGCGCGAGCGCGTCGCCGTGCGCCGCGCGGAGCTCGGGCTCGACCACCGCGAGCGCGTCGCCGGGCATGTGTCGGCGGAGCCAGCGGAGGAGGAGCGCGTCGTCGTCGAGGGCGCGGGGCAGCTCGGGCGGGGTCTGGAAGAACGCCATCCGGCGATCTTTCTACCGATTCGCGCGCGGGGCGAGGAAAACGTGCTTGAAAATGCTGCGCGAGGCTCGGGTCTTGACGCGACGCGCCGGCGCTCAGAACGTGGTCGCGTAGCCGAGCGCCCCGCCGCCTCCCGCGAGCGGCGACACCGTCAGGCGGCTCGCGACCGGGTGCTCGGCAAGCCACGCGTTGTAGTTCGAGCGCTTCACCATGCCGACGATGAGGAGCGGGAGGCCCGCCACCGCGAACGAGGCGCCCAAGATGTAGCCGAAGCGCTCGCACCCCGCGCTCGTCTTGCCGGTGGTGGCCGTGCCGGCTCCCTGGGCGCAGATCGAGGGCGTGCCGATGACCAGCACCGCGCCGACACCCAAGAACACCGCGCCGGTGACGAGGAACCCCGTGCCCTTCGAGGGGCGCTCGCCGGCCGCGGCCGAAGGCGGGCCCGCCCGCGGAGGCTCGGCGCGCGCGGGCGCGCCAGCGGAGAGGAGCGAAGCGCTGAGGACCAGGGCGACAGTGGATCTCACGAGGGGAGTGTACCCAACTTGAGCCACCGCGCAGTCGAGTCCGCACGAGGGTCACCCGAACAACCCGGCTCCCGTCCGGCTCCCTCGAGACTCGCGACGACGCGAGGCTCAGCGGAGCGTCACCGGGGGCGGCTGGCCGCCGTTCTTGCGGCGCGCTTCCTCGCTCGTGCGGATTTGCTCCCAGACCCAGTCGAGCGTCTTGCCGCGGACGAGGTGGTCCGTCCAGCTGTCGAGCCCGCCGGCCTCTCCCTCGCGGCCGAGGTACGCCTTGTAGGCCTTGTTGACGAGGCCGCGTGCTTCGGGGGTCTTCGCGATGGACTCTCGGACCTTCGCGGTGGGGAGGCCCCCGTTCACGTGGCGCGCGAGCCACTCTGGCGCGGGCGCGCGGTGCAAGATGTCCGTGTAGAACGAGGTGATCTCGGCGGTGCGCGCGTCGAGGCATTTGCCGTTCTCGATGCGCTGGCCCTCGGGGCAGCAGAACACCTCGCGGGTCGAGCTCTCTTGCTGGCGGCACGCGCTCGCGCCAGGCGTGGGCCCGCCCGCGCAGTACAGGCCACGGCCACAGACCGGGGCGGAGGCGACACACTTGCCGTTGTCGATGCGCTGGCCGGCTGGACAGCAGTAGACCGTGGCCGCGGCGGCGTTCCGCTGGCGGCAGGCGCTCGCGCCGGCGGTCGGGCCACCCGCGCACACGAGGCCGGTGCCGCAGTCGGGGGGTGGAGCCGCGACCGCGCTCGCGGAGACGCTGACTCCTCCAGCGAACAACCAGGCTCCCGCAAACACCCAGCGAACCGTAGCTGTCGTCATTGTGACCGGCATCGTGCCCTCCTTCTGCTTGGCGCATCAAGCTCGGCCTTGGACGAGCCCACCCCCGGATTGATGCATCGGGAGGCAGACTCTCTGATGCGCGAGGGCCGAGCACGCCCGAGATCCGGTATCCTACACGGCAGTACACTTTCGCCTTGCGCGGCGTCCGCGAGGCGCTACCGTCGAAGCCCATGAAGACCACCAAGAAGGCCCGCAAGCTGTCCGTGACCCTCGTCGTCCGCACCGGCGTCCGCGCCGGTAAGCGCGCCCTCCGCACCGCGTGACGCGCCGGCGTCGCGGCGCCTCGCCCTCGCTGATCACGTTCCCTGGCCTGGTCGTGCATCGCCACGGCCGGGCCGGCGGTGTTACGCTGGCCAACCAGAGCCACGGCACCCTCCTCGAGGCGTCCGACGACGTCCTGGAGATCCTGTCGTTTTTTCGTGAGCCCGCGACCGTCGCCTCGTTCTTCGAGTCGTTCGACGTCGACCCGGCGATCCTCGACGAGCTCCAGCGGCAGGCGGTCCTCGTGGATCCAGCCAAGCTCGGGGTGCTCCGCGGTGGGCTGCTGCAGGGCGCGGGCGCGCCGTTTGGCGCCAAGACCTACCTCCGCGATCTGGACACGGCGCCGCGCGGGCGCGACAGCACGTTCGCGATCGTCGGGGCCCCCTTCGAGCTGGGCGTCACGTGCGAGGGCGGGGCGCGCGGGGGCCCTCGCGAGATACGCACAGCCATGCCGATCGGGACCGATCCCGAGGGGCGCTTTCCGGCCACGCTCCTCGACGTGAACGCGCGACGACGCGTCTCGACCGAGGGCGTCCGGGTGCTCGATCTGGGCGATCTCCAGGCGCTCCCGCAAGAAGGCCTCGACGCCGTGGGGGCGCGCCTCCGACACGTGGTCGACGCGGTCCTCGACGCCGCGATGGTGCCTATCGTGCTCGGGGGCGACCACGCGCTCACGCACTTCGCGCTCGAGTCCGTGATCGCCAAACACGGCCCCATCGGTATTCTGCATTTCGACGCGCACCTCGACCTGAACGGCACGGCCCCGTGGTTGAACCACGCGAACGTGTTCTTCCACGCGCTCGCGCGACCCGAGGTGAAAGCGCTCCGGCAGGTCGGCGTGCGCGCCTACGAAGTGCTCACGGGTTGGGAGCGGGTGATCCCCGATCGTCGGCTCTCGTGGGTGACCGCGCGCGAAGTGGGCAGTGGCCTCTCCCCTGCGCAGGTCCTGCGCGGCCTCCCGCGTAACCTGCCGTATTACCTTACGTTCGACGTGGACGTGCTCGATCCGCAGGTCGCCCCCGAGACCGGGGCGCCCGTGGCGGGGGGGCTGCGCGTGGAGCAGCTGCTCCCCATCGTCGACGCCGCCGCGCGCGCCCTGCGCATCGTGGGCGCCGATTTCATGGAAGTCGCGACCGCCCCCACGAAGCGCAACGCGGCGGCCATGGCCACCGGCCGAATCCTCACCGAGCTCTTGCTCGCGCGGTGCCGGCGCACGACCCTGCGGCCCTCGAAGCTGGGCACTCCGCGTTCACCGGGGTGAGCACGGGCGAGGCCGAGGCGTCGTCACCCGCCGGTGGCCGGGGCCTGTACGTGGATGGCCGGAAGGACCCTGCTGCACTGGGCGCGCTCGAGCCGCTCGTCTCACTGGCCACCACCGGTGTCGTGGGGTTGTTCGTTCTTCCACTCGACGAGGTGCAGCGTCTCCACGAACAGCACGTAGAGGAGCGGAACTACGCCCTTCGTGACCAGCGTCGCGAGCAGAAGCCCCCCGATCTGGACGTAGACGAGCTGTCGCCACATGGGGCCACCTTCGAGAGCGAGGGGCACCAGACCGCCGACCGTCGCGAGCACGGTCACGAGCACGGGGCGCAGGCGTACCAGTCCGGCGTCGATGACGGCCCGGTGAAGCTCCGTGCCGTGCTCTCGGGCCTCTTCGATGAAGTCGAAGAGCACGATGATGTGACTGACGATGACGCCGATCAGGCTCGTCACGCCGAGAAAGGCCATGAAGCCGAAGTTCGTCTTGGTCACGACCAGCCCGAGCACGACCCCCACCATGCCGAACGGAATCGCGGCGAAGACGATGAGCGGCTTGAACACGTTCGCGAACTGCCACACGAGAGTGAGGAAGATCAGCGCCACGCTCACCTTGAGCGCGATGCTCACCGACGCGAACGCCTTCGCCTGCATCTCCTGCTCGCCGCCGAAGGTCATGGAATAGCCAGGGGGGAGCTTGATGCGATCGATGGCTGGCTTGGCGTCGGCGAAGAGCGCGGAGGCGAGCTCGCCGTCTTTGGTGACCGCCCCCACGGTGATCGTTCGCTCGAGATCTTGGCGGACGATTTTTTGTGGCTCGAACTCGGTGCTGAGCCGGGCGACCTGCTCGATCGGAACCGCCATTCCCGTCTGTGTGCTCCACACGTACAGATTGCGCAGGCGCGAGGGATCCCTGCGCTCCGTCGGTCGAAGGCGCATGACGACGTCGATCAGGCGATCTTGCTCCCGCAGCGAGGTGACCTTCGCGCCCGAGAACGCCATCGCGGACGCCGAGGCGATGTCCGCGTTGGAGACCCGAGCGCTCGCAGCTCGTGCCACGTCGATCTTCACCGTCAACTTGAGGTTGTCCGCCCCCCAGTCGTCGCCCGCATCGTACGTGCGCGGGGAGGCCCGCAGGGCGTCTTTCACCTGCTCGGCGAGCCTGCGCAGCTCCGCTACGTCCGGGCCGGCGACGCGAACCTCCACCGGTGTGACGGCGGGTTTTCCCGACGAGACGCGGTAGACCTCCGTCCGCGCCCCCGCGACGCGACCTCGTAGGAATCGCTGGAGTCGGCCAATCATGGCCATCGAGTCGTCGGCGTGCCGCGCCTTGACGATGAGCAGGGCGTAGGCAGGGTTCTTGGGCTCCGGGCTGACGTTGCTCCACCAGCGAGGGCCGCCGTTCCCGACGAACGTGGTCACTTGCTCCACGCGCTCGCCTTCGCTCTCGACGACCGCGGTCTCGGCCTCTTGCGCGGCGGCGGCCGTCGCGCGAACGTCGGACCCCTCGGGCAAGCGCACGTGCACGTAGAATCGCTCGAGGGCCTCCTCGGGGAAGAACTGCGTGCGAATCTGGGATGCGGGTGCCAGCCCGACGACGAGAAAGAGCAGGAAGCCGACGATGCTCTTGCCCTTGTGCTCGAGCACCCACTCGGTCGCCCGATTGTACCCGCGCGCGAACCGCGCGGCCGTCCCGGTGCCTTGGAGCGCCGCCTCATAGCCCTTCTGGCCTCGAAGAAGGTAATACCCGAGAAGGGGCATGAAGGTCATCGACACGATGCGACTCGAGACGAGCGACAGGACGACGACCATCGGGAGCGAGTAAATGAACTCCCCCATGCTTCCGGTGACGAGCAGCAGGGGCGCAAAGGCGACGATGTTGGTGAGCGTCGCGTAGAGGATCGCCTTCGCGAGCTTCGTCGGACCCTCCCAGGCAGCGCGCTCCCGCGTGCTCCCCGCCGCGAGCTCCCTATTGATGGCGTCGCCGGCAATGACCGGATCGTCGACCAAGAGCCCGAGCGAGATGATGAGCGCCGCGATCGACACTTGCTGCAGATCGAGACCGAACAGCGCCATGAGCCCGAACGTGAGCGCGAGCGTGAGCGGAATACTCGCCGCGACCAACAGCGCGCTTCGGCGCTCCATGAAGACCAACGCGATGGCGATGACGATCGCGATGGCCTCTCCGAGCGCGCGAAGGAAGTCCCCGATCTTCTCGCGCACGAGCGCAGGCTGATCACTCGTCTTGCGAAGGACAAGATCGCTGGGCAGCGTGCTCATGACCCCCGCGACCACCGCGTCGAGCTTGATCCCGACCGCCGTCGCTTGGACGCCCGAGCGCACCTGGACGGCGACCGCGACGGATCGTGTTCGGTGCCAGCCGTGGTCGTCGCGCCAGGTGAGCCAGCTCGCGTCCGACGCCGGCGTCTCGTACGTGCGGTGCACGTCTGCCACGTCCCGGAGGTAGACGGGGCGGCCCTCCTTGCTGGTGCCGACGACCGCGTCGAGCAGCTCGTCGAGGCGGGTGACCGAGCCGGACGGATCGACGAGCACGGCCCGATACCCGGTGCCAATCGCGCCGCCTGGCATGCTCGGGTTTCGCGCCCTGAGGGCCAGGGAAATTTGCGCCGGTTGAAGTCCGAAAGCCGCGAGCCGCTCCTGGGCGTAGAGGAGATAGACCACCTCCGGGACGACGCCGTAGCGCTCCACGCGAGCGACCTCGGGGACGCGAGCGAGCTCGTCGCGCATCGCCGCCGTGAAGTCGTCGAGCTGTCGATAGCCGTACTTCTCGTGCGCAGCCAGGGCGAGCTTCGGACGGAGCTCGTCGAGACCTCGCACGTGGATGGCTCCCCAGGCGTCGGGATGGGGCACCTCGCCCCCCAGGGCGTTCGCCCGGAAGTCCGCGAGGAGCTCGCGGAGCGCCTCGTCGTTCGCCTCTGCCGCATCGACGGCGATGAAGCTCGAGCCACGAACGATCTCCGCATCGACGAGCACGCGCCGCTCGACGCCGAGTGCCAAGTAACGATCCACCGCCGAGGCCACCGACGCGCGCGGCAGGCCGTCGGCAGGAAGGAACACCGTCGCCACGCGATCCTTGCCATTGGGTCGGAGGGCCCGGCGTGCGGCGATCGCCTGCCGAATCGCATCGGCGCGAATGTCGAGCTCGATGTCGTCGACGAGCGGGCTGGCCACGCTGAAGACCATCGTGGCGGTGTCGCCGAAGCTCGTGTTCACGAGCGGCGCGGCCGTCCCGACCGGGAGCTTCGCCGCGAGGAGGTCGACGCGCGCGCGGAGGTCGGCCCACGCCACGTCGACGTCCGAACGTCTGGCGGTGTCCTCGAGCGTGACGAACACCGTGGAGATTCCGGTGCGTGTCGTGGAGACGACCTTGTCGACCTTCGGGACCTGTCGCGCCGTCTGCTCGACCGCGCGGGTCACGAGCTGCTCGACATCCTGGGCGTTCGCGCCGGGCCACACGATCGTGATGACCGCGGTCTTGATCACGATCTCGGGGTCTTTTCGTTGTGGCAGGCGCCCATAGGCGACGATGCCCCAGAGGAGAGTCGCGATCAGCGCGACCCACGCGACCTGCCGCTTTTCGACGAACAGCCGAGAGAGGTTCATGGAAGCACCTCGACGCGCTCGCCGTCCTTGAGCAGGGGGGCGCCGTCGGTCACGACGCGGTCTCCCGTCGCGAGGCCTGCGCGGACGACGACATCGTTGCCTACGAGGTCTCCCAGCTCGACCGCCACGTCGCGCCCGACGTCACGTTCGACTCGGAAGACCCCAAGCTTGCCATCGAGCCTTCGGACGATCGAGCGAAGTGGCACGAGCAGCGCGGGGGGCCCGCCGTCGGTGCCGAGGCTCGCGCTCGCGACCATTCCGGCCCGAAGCTCGCCGCCTGCGTTGTCCACGGCGACCTCGACCGCGAACGTGCGAAGTGTGGGATCGGCGACAGGCTGGATCGCCACGACCCGACCGGCGAGCGGGGCTGCGCCACGGGCCTCCGCGTGCACCGGCACCAGATCGTTCGGGTGGACGGCGCCAATTCTCGTGTCGGGCACGCCGAAGACGAGCTTCATCTCCCTCGTGTCGATGACAGTGAAGGCAATCGTCGATGGCCCGACACTCTCGCCGGCGTCGACCATGCGGCGCGCAATGACGCCTTCGATCGGGCTGAGCAGTCGAGCGTCGGAGGCGGCGCGGCGCGCGATGGCGACCTGCTCGCCTCGAGAGCCTTTTTGTGCGCGCAAGGCGGCCGTGCGACCTCTCGCCGCCTTTGCGAGGGTCTCGGCGCGCTCGAGCTCGGCTCCGGGCACCGCGCCGCTCGCCGCGAGCCCTCGCGCGCGCACAAGGTCAGCCTCGGCCTGCGCGAGCGAGGCCTCCGACGAGGCCAGATCGGCGGAGGCCGTGCTCATCGCGAGCGACGAGGACGCCGCCTGGTGCTGGAGATCCGAGTCGTCGAGGAGCGCCAACACCTGGCCCTTCGTCACGCGGTCTCCCTCGCGCAAGGGGCGCTCCTTGCCTCCGTCCCTCACGGAACCGAGTGAGCGAACTCGCCCGGGGACGCCGAAGGCCAGATTGAGCCTCGTGCGAGGCTCCAGCGAGCCGGCGTAGGAGCCCCCGGTGGCTGCCGACTCGGTGCGAGCCAGCGCGACGCGAACGGCGCGCGGCCCTGGCGGCGGGCCGGGCTCTCGCTTGGCGCACCCGGTGGTCAGGCCCGCCATCACGACGATGGCGAAGGAGAAGATGAATTTTCGCATGATCGACCCTTCCGAGGTTTTCATCGCGCCGACCGCCGACCGCGTGAGCCGCCGTCCATGCACGCGTAAGCTCGCCAGGTCGCCGCGACCCAGAAGAGCGATCGCAGCGTCATCGCCATGACGGTGCGTGACTCGAAGGCTCCACCGAACGCAATGTGTGCGCCAAGAGCGGCGAACGTCACGGCGCTGACGACCGCGAGCGCGGCACCGAGCCTCGCGCCCCAGAGACGGCCGAGCGCGATTCCGACGCCCGCGACCACGTAGACGAAGCCCGAAACGAAGTTCACCCACAGCACGAAGGGGACGTAGTGCCCCGCCGCGAGGCGTGTGGCCGCGTCACCGAAGAGCACGCCCCCTCCTTCCTTGAGGGTCGCTGCCCCGAAGACCACCGCGGCGATGCCAAGAAAGGTGGCGGAGGTCCATCGCCGAGGTTGCGGTAAAGTATTCATCGTTCAAATGTAAGTAAATGCTTGCTTGCTTGCAAGGGCGAATGCATAACTTGGAGACGACCCGCGAGCTTCTCGTTGGTTCGACTCGATGAATGGGAGCGTAGTCATGCAGTTCTCCAGGCGAAAAGCGGTGATCGTGGGTGCCTCGACGCTGGTCGGCGCGTGGGGGGCCGCCGCGCACGCCCTGGAACCCGGAGGTGACGGATGGTTCCACACCGGCTCTGGCGTTCGGGTGAAGACCGTCGTCTTCGTGGAGATCCGGGCCTACACGATTCACCACTTCATGAAGACCCTGCCCTCTTCGAGGTCGAAGCAGGCAGTCATCGATCTGGATACTCCGAAGCGCCTGAGCTTTCAGATGTTGCGCGACGTCGGCGCGGACAAGATCAAGAAGATGTTCCGGGACGCGTACGCGCTCAACGGCTACGCGGACGCCGCGGCGATTGGCGCTTTCGTGGCCGTGTTCACCGCCGACCTGAAGGAGAAGCAAGTGACCACGATCTCGTACGACTCGGCCAGCCAGGCCACGACGGTGGCCACCCAGGGCGGGGGAACGGCCACGCTCCGCGGGCTCGGCTTCATGCGCGCGACGTGGAGCCTTTGGTTCGGCAAGACCGATCAGCCGCAGCTCGGCGACGCGCTGATCAGCAGGATCTGAGCGAGCTCGATCGATGTCCCAGGTCCACGACACCCCATCGTGCCGTCTCGTCGGAGCGCGCCGGTCGGCCCGGCTGCTGCTCTCCCTCGCGTTCGCGTTCGCGTCGCTCCCTCTCTGTCGCCTCGCACGGGCCCAGGGCTCGCCAACGCCGGTGCTTCCACCGCCCGCCTCCCCCGCACGCGCCGATGCCGCGCCCGTCGCCGAGGTCTCGCCGCTCGCGCTCGAGGGAGGTGCCCCGTCGGGCGCGCTCACTGCGGAGATCGTGGGTCGCCGCGCCGCCGAGACCAGCTACGTCGCGAAGGCCGCGCAGGAGTCCGTTCGCTCCGCCGCGGCGCGGGTCGACCAGGCGTGGGTCGCCTTCCTTCCGCGTCTCTCGACGAGGTTTTCGTACAGTCGTCTGTCGGAGTTCACCCCGCGCACGTTCGGAGAGGGCTCGCTCGTCGGCACCCCGCAGCCCGCGGGGACCCCCAACCCTACGCCGACCCAGGCGGTCGGCCTCGCGTTTCCCATCGTGCCCGACAACTGGACCCTCGAGGCCCAGCTGGTCGTGCCGATATCGGACTACTTCCTGCGCATCAGCCAAGGGTATTCCGCCGCGACGAAGAGCCGAGGCCGCGCGACACGACCTGGTGGCCGCGCGGTCCCGATCGGCGACCGAGGGCAAGCTCGCATACTACGCGTGGCTTCGCGCGCGGGGCGCCGCGGTCGTCGCGAAGCAGAGCCTCGAGGCCGTCAAGACTCACCTTCGGGACGCGAAGACCCAGGTCGCCGCGGGGAACGCCTCGCGGGCGGACGCGCTCCGCGCCGAGACCGCGGTGGCGGGCGCCGAGCTCGCCTTGGAGCGCGCGGCGAACCTCGCCGAGCTGACGCAGAAGCAGGTGGCGATCGCGATGCACGCGAAGGAGGGTGAGGCGCTCGCGCCGGGCGAGAGCGGCGACGCAGAGGTCGCGCCCTTCGTTGGGAGCCTCGCGCAGCTCGTGGCCGAAGCGAAGGCGAGCCGCTACGAGATACGCAGCATCGACGCGAACGCCGAGGCCGCCCGAAAACAGGCGGGAGCACTCGCCGGCGGGGCGTACCCGTCGCTCGCCGGCTTCGGCACGGCCAACTACTCGAACCCAAACCCCCGACGCATTCCTCTGACGAACGAGTGGTTCGGCACGTGGGCGCTCGGCGTGCAGCTCACCTGGACCCCGAACGACGCCTACGGTGCGCTCGCCTCGTCACGCGACCTGGAGGCCCGCGTCTCGGGAATCGAGGCCCAGCGCGGCGCCATCCGCGATGGCATCGAGCTCGAGGTCACGCAGGCCTTTCAATCGGTGCGCGAAGCGGACTTTGCGGGCGACTCCAGCAGGCGTCAGCTCGCAAGCGCGGAGGAGGCGTACCGGACAGCGCGCGAGCTGTTCACGAACGGGCGGGCGACGTCGACCATGCTCACCGACGCCGAGACGGACCTCACGCGGGCACGCCTCGAGCGCCTCAATGCGCGCATCGACGCGCGGGTCGCGCGGGTGCGTCTGGAGCACGCCCTCGGGCGCGATGCGCGTGGCGACGATCGCTGATCGGCGCCGAACCCCTACGACACTCCGCTGGCTCCCACGAGCGGCCCGCCCGAGAACGCGAAGCCACTCGACTTGGCCCCGCTCCGATCGACGTAGGTCGCGGCGGGACCCAAGCGGAAGGGACGACGGAATCATGAAAACACTCAGCGTACTTGGACCGTTGGCGATGGGCCTCGGGGCGCTCGTTTGGATGGGGTGCAGCTCGCCTTCCGGCGGAGCTACCTCCCCGTACGGGACCGCGAGCCCGGACTCGAGCGCGGACGCTGGCGCGACCGGGATCGGGGATGGGGAAGGTGGTGCGACTGGGAGCCCGACCGTCGGCGCGTTGTCCTCTCGCGAGGTCGAGTCCCTCACTTTCACGCGTGAAGAAGAGAAGCTCGCGAGGGACGTGTACGGCGCGCTCTCTGCCAAAGATCCGCTCTTCTCCAACATCGGCAAGAGCGAGCAGACCCACATGGACGCGATCGCCACGCTGCTCACCCGGTATGGCCTGCCGGACCCTGTCGGTACGAACGGTCCAGGGAAATTCTCGAACGCCACGCTGCAGGCGCTCTACGACGCGCTCGTGGCAGAGGGGGCTCGGTCCAACCTGAGCGCGCTCGCCGTGGGCGTCGAGATCGAGGAGCTCGACATCTTCGACATCGAGCTCGCGAAGAAGGACGTCACGCACGCGGACGTCCTCGCGACCTACGACACGCTCACGCGCGGCTCGAGGAACCACCTCCGCTCGTTCTACGGGAAGCTCGTGGCGGCTGGCGGGAGCTACACCCCGAAGCACCTCGACGCCGCGTCGTTCAAGGCCATCGTCGATTCGGCCATGGAGCGCGGGCCTTGACGGGATCGCAGGAGTCTCTCAGGGCGGGGGCAAGGATCCGGTTCCTTTCCCCCGCATTCGTGTGTGGCACGCGACGATCGACGACAGCGCGACGCTCCCGGCGGCCTATCGGACGGACGTGAAAGGCCCTTGACCGTCAGTAAGTAATTGATTACTTTGCTTGGCATGGCTGAAGCTCGTCGCTCCACGGAACTGCGTCAGGTCGAGCTCGCCGACGCGGCGCTCCACATCATCGCGACGCGCGGCATCTCGGAGCTCACCACGCGTAGCCTCGCCGAACAGGTCGGGCTCACGAGCGGCGCCATCTTTCGCCACTTCGCCTCGCTCGAGGCGGTGCTCGACGCCGTCGTCGGTCGGGTCGAGGCGGTGCTCGAGGCGACGTACCCGCCGCCCGAGCTTCTGCCGCGGGAGCGCCTGGAGCGCTTCATCGAAGCGCGCACCGTGGCCGTGGGCAGTCAAGTCGGGATTCTACGTTTGATGTTGTCCGATCAATTCCTGCTCGCCCTCCCGGAGGGCGGATCGGCCCGGCTCGCTGCTTGCCGGCAGAAGACTCGCGAGTTCATCCGCGCCGCCGTCCAAGAAGGGCAAGAGGCCGGCGAGCTCCGGTCGGACCTCGACGCGGGCACTCTCGCCACCGTCGTGATGGGGACCATGCAGATGCTCGCGCTGGCGACCGCGACCGCGAGGCAGCACAGGGACGAGGCCCGGACCGTACGCGAGGGACTGCTGACGCTGCTGCGACCCCCGGCTCCGAAGGCGCCCCGGTCGAAAGGTAACAAGAGGAAGTCCACATGAAGCCGAGCGATTCGCACCCCACCGACACCTCGGTACCGACCGAGCCCAAGCGATGGCCCACGACCACCATCGTGATCCACTGGGCCTCGGCCGCGATGATCCTCGGCCTCGCCGGCGCGGGGCTCGTCATGTCGGACCTCCCGCCGGACTCGAGTCTTCGACTGCTCCTGTCGAGATCGCACACGGTCTCGGGCATGGCGCTCATGGTCCTCACCGTGGCGCGCCTGGTGGTTCGAGCGCGCGGACGGAGCCCCGCGCCGCTGCCGCTCCCCGCGGTCCATCGCCGGGGCGTGGGCGTGGTGCACGGCCTCCTCTACGCGACGACCTTCGGCATTGGGCTGAGCGGCTTCGTCACGGGCCTTCGAACCGCGTGGCCGTCGTACCTTCGCGGGGACATCGCCACGGTCCCCGATCTCGGGCACGTCGCGTCACGGGAGGCCCACGAGGTCCTCGTGTTCGTGCTCCTCGGCCTGCTCGCCCTTCATGTGGGAGGCGTGATGGTGCAGCAGCTGCGAGGGGGCGACGCGCTCCCCAGGATGCTTCCGGCCCGCAAGACCTCCGATCGGGAAGGGGACTGAGCCATGGCGTTCCCTTCCTTCCTGCGTCGTGGCCTGGCGCTGGTGCGGCGCGGCCTCTTTCCGCTGCTCTTGCTCGTCGTCGTCTCGGTGGTCGTTTGGTTCCGCATCTTCTCTCCTGTGCAGGTCGAGGCGACTCGCGTCGAGCGAGGCACCATCATCCAGGAGGCGTTCGGTCGGGGGACCATCGAGAGCCAGCGCGAGGCCGCGGTGGGGTTCGATCTCGTGGGTCGCCTGAGCCAGGTCCTCGTCGAGGAGGGGGCGCGCGTCACGCTCGGGCAAGAGCTCGCCCGCCTCGAGACCGACCAAGCGAAGGCCGATCTCCGGTCCGCGCAGACCGGCGTGGCCGCGGCGCGCTCCTCGCTCTCGCGGCTCGCGGCCGAAGAAGAGCGCGCGCGGTCGCTCCTCTCGACCGCCGATCGGGAAGCTGCGCGCACGCAGACCCTCTTCGCCGGCGGCGCCATCACGAGCCAGCAGCGCGACGACGGCGTGGATCGCCTCCGGCTCGCACGCGCGGACCTCGACCGTGTCCTCGCGCTGCGGTCGGAGGCCACGCGCGGCATCGACGTCGCTGCGGGCGGCGCCGAGCAGCGTCGCATCGCCATGGTGCGCGCCACGCTCCTCGCACCGTTCGACGGTCTCGTCACGCGACGCCTGCGGGAGCCCGGAGACACCGTCTCGATCGGCTCGACCGTCCTTCGAATCGTAGACACGAGCCGGGTGTACGTGAGCGCGGCGGTGGACGAGACCGTGCTACCCTCCCTCGCGCTGGACCAGCGCAGCGGCATCTTCTTCCCCCGCGAGACGTCTCCGGTGCCGGGCCGGGTGACGCGGATCCCGTGGGAGGCCGACCGTCAGACGCACGAGCTCCTCGTCGAGGTCACGCCCGACCGCGCCGATCGACGTGTGGCCATCGGTCAACGCGCGGACGTGCGCATCGAGCTTGGCCGGCGCGAGAACGTGCTCCGTGCCCCGACCCGCATGCTGCATCACGACGAGGCGGGCCCCTTCGTGTACGTCGATAGCGGCGGAAAGATTGCCATCGTTCGCCCGCGATTCGGCCTCACCGGGGAGGACCACGTCGAGGTGCTCGAGGGGCTCGTCGAGGGGGACAGGCTCCTTGGCGCACCCAAGCCGGGCGCGCCGCTCGTGGTCGGGCGCCGGTGGGTGACGGCGGTGAGCCCATGAACCTCGCGATACGAGACGTTCGTCGGCACCTCGCGCGCTTCATCGGCACCGCCGCGGGGCTCGGTCTCCTCCTGACCGTCGTCATCGCGATGCAGGGAATTTATGCTGGGATGGTCGACGACGCCACCATCCTCACGCGCGCGATGCACGCGAATCTGTGGGTCGTCCAGCGCGACACGCGCGGGCCTTTCGCCGAGGGGTCGCGTCTCGACCCCAGCATTGAAGCGCGCGCAGCGGCGGTGCCGGGCGTTCGGAGCGCGCGCCCCTACACCTACCAGCTCATCCAGCGCGAGCATCGAGGCGCCGTGATGCGCATCGCGCTCGTGGGGCTCGGCTGGCCGGACGATTCGGGGCGCTCGCTGTCGCTCGTGCGCGGCCGACGTCTGACGCAGCCCCACGGCGAGATGATCGTCGACGGGTCGCTCGGCCTTGGAGTCGGAGAGACCCTGGAGCTCGCCGGCGAGACGTACCGCGTCGTGGGGCTCACGAAGAACGCGCTCACGTCGGGGGGAGACTCCGTCGCGTTCATGACCGCCGCCGACACCCAGCTCGTCGCGTTCGACCAGCCCTCCGAGGCGACCATCCTCGAGCGTCATCGCATCGTCGAGCGCCTCCGCCGCACCGACCTCGGGCGGAGCCAGCCGGGGCTCGAGGACCTCGCGACCGATCCGCGGTGGAGGCCGCCCGCGCTCTCGTCCCCGCCCGTCGCGGCGCTGCTCCTCGAGACCGATCCGCACCGCGTGGAAGAAGTGCGAGCGACCCTGCGGCGCTGGGGAGACGTGACCGTGTACTCCCAGGACGAAGAAGAAGCGCTGCTCCTCGGCGGCGTGGTCCAGCGTGCTCGCATGCAGATTGGCCTCTTCACCGTGATCCTCACGCTCACCGCCGCGGTGATCGTCATGATGGTCATGTACAACCTCACGATGGAGAAGACGCACGATCTCGCAGTCCTCAAGCTCATGGGGGCGCCCGGCTCCCGCCTCCTCGGGCTGGTGCTCCAGCAGGCCTGGCTGCTCGGCGCGCTCGGCTACATGGTGGCCTTCGTCCTGGGGGAAATTGCCTATCCGAATTTTCCGAGACGAGTGCTCATCACGCCGACCATCAGCCTCGTCGCCCCGATGGCCACGCTCGCGATCGTCACGCTGGCGAGCTTCCTCGGCGTGAACCACGTCATGCGCATCGATCCCGCGCGCGCGCTGGAAGGATAGGGGGAACCATGGTGGAGGACGCAGTTCGGGCGGTGGGCCTCACCAAGACCTACGGAGCCGGCTCGGGTAGCGTGGTGGCGCTCGACGACGTGAGCCTCACGATCGCGCCCGGCACCGTCGTGGCGCTCCTCGGGCCCAGCGGCTCGGGAAAATCCACGCTCATCAAGGCGCTCGGCTTCGTGTCGCCCGCCGACACCGGCGAGGTGTTCTTCGAGGGGCGCCTCGTCGTCAAGGACGGCGTGCCCCTCGCCGATCTCGCCCTCTTGCGCAGACGCCACCTCGGCTTCGTTTTCCAGAAGGCGAACCTCACGTCGTTCCTCACCGCGCGCGAGAACGTGGAGATCGCCTGCGAGCTCGGCGGCAAGACCGACGGCCGTCGCCGCGCGCGCGAGCTCCTCGCGTATCTCGACGTGGGCAATCGCGAGGCCTCGTACCCCGAGATGCTGAGCGGCGGAGAGCAGCAGCGCGTGGCGATCGCGCGCGCGCTCGCGAACGATCCCTCGCTCATCCTCGCGGACGAGCCGACCGCGGCCCTCGACAGCGTCCGGAGCCGCGTCGTCATGGAGCTCTTCCAGAAGGTCGCGCACGAGCGCGGCGCGGCGGTGCTGGTGGTCACGCACGATCACCGCGCCCTCGACGTGTTCGACGCGCTCTACGAGATGGAGGACGGGCGCATCCGCCCGAGCGAGCTCGGTCACGCGCGAGGGGCATGAGCGCCCGCGAGCCCGACGTCGACCCAGAGCTCCTGGGGCCGCGGCTCCATCCGTGAGCAGCCCTCCCCATCGTCGACGCCGCCGCGCCCCGCGCATCGTGGGCGCCGACTTCCCGGGGGGGGCGGGATCAGCGGCGTAGAAACGCCGCCCTCACGGGTGCGCTCACGGGTGCGCGATCACCACCAGGGTGCGCGCGCGCCCCAGCACGCACCGCAGCGCGCGCTCGAGCGTCACGGGATCCAGCGCGGCGAAGCTCTCGTCGAGCACGACGAGGTCCGCGCGCTGCAGGAGCGCGCGCGCGATGAAGAGGCGACTCCGCTCTCCGTGCGAGAGCTGCCAGCCCGTCTCGCCCACCATCTGCATCAGGCCCGCGGGCATGCGCTCGAGGAGGCCCCCGAGGCCGAGCTCCTCGCAGACCGTCGTGGCGAGGTCGAGGTCCTCCTGTCGCGCGGGCCAGGCTCGCCCCATGAGCAGGTTGAACGCGAACGTGGCCGAGAGCACGTGGTTCTCGTGGAACTGCGGCGCCGCGACGACCCGTTGACGCCAGCCGTGGCCGCCGAGCGTGTGACGGTCGAGGCCCCCGAGCAGGAGGAGCCCGGTCTCCGGCGCGCGGAGCCCGGTGAGCAAGGCGCCCAGGGTCGACTTCCCTCCCCCGGACGGCCCCTGCAAGAGCAGCCGATCGCCGAGCTGGACGCGGAGGCCCACGCCTCGAAGCACGGGCTCCGGGCGCGACGGGTAGCGGAAGGTGAGATCGCGCGCCTCCACGAGGGCGCCGCCCGCAGCGCTTTCCATCCCGACAGCGACGAGCGCGGCGCGGCGCGCCTGCTCCTCGCGCCCGCCCGCGCGAAAGAGCTCGCCCGCTTGCGACCACGCGACCTGCGCGCCGAGGAGAGAGCCCACACCTCCGGAGAGCTTCGCGAGCGCTCCGTGCGCGAGGAGCACGCCGCCCACTCCGAGCGCCAGCCCGGCTCCCGTGGTCTGACCGGACACGAACGACGGCACGATCGACGAGAGCCCCACGAGCAGCCAGACGCCCGGCGCGGCCGCGAGCACCGTCGAGAGCCGGTCCATCGCGGCGGAGCGCTCCACGTAGCGCGAGAGCTGCGCGTCTTCTTCGAGGTGCCACGTCGCGCGCGGCTCCTGCGCGAGCCGCGTGCGGTGCCCGACCATGCGCTCCACGAGATCGTGGGTCATCTCGAGGCGCGCGACGGTCCACGCGCGCAGCCTCCGCAAGAAGCCCCACGAGAGGACGACGACCACCGCCGCGCACGCCGCGAAGAGCGCGGCGCCTCCGAGGCCGCTGGGGCCGCTCGCGAGGATCACCACGGCGACCAGCACCTCGACGATCGCGAGCACGCTCCCCAGCGCCCCCGTGGTCACGAGCGACTCGAGCGCCTCCGACTCGATGACGCGGCCGAGGAGCTGGCCCGACCCCTGGTGGCGTGTCTCTTCGGGCTCGAGGTGGAGCGCGCCGGCCAACATCCGGCGCTTGAGCAGCACCGAGACCTCGAGCGCCGCCGCCCCTTGCCACCACGCGGTGAGGCTCCGGAGAGGCACGGCGGTCGTGAGGAGCAGCGCCCAGGCCACGAGCCACCCCGGCTCGAGCCGCCCCTCGAGGGCGCCCTTGCCGACCACCCACCACGCGAGCATCGCGAGGCCTTGAAGCGCGACCTGGCAGGCCACGATGGCGGCGGCGCGCCGGGGCAGGCCCGCCTGCCGGAGCTGATCCACGAAGGGCGCGCTCGGCGGCAGCGCCACGATCCACCCCGCCTCGAGCACCCGCCCACCGAGCGCCTCGCGGAGGATGGCGTCGCGCGCCCGGCTCCTCCGCGCGGGGACCACGTTCGCTCGATCGAGCAAGCGCTCGACGCGACGCTCGGACTCGACGTCGAGGCCGGAACGCAGGGCCGCGCAGAGCTCGCTCGCGAGCACCGCGCGCAAGGCGCCATCGCGACCGAGGAGGCACGCCGAGGCCCCTCGCCTTCGCACGTAGAGGAGCAGGTGCGCGCTGCCCTCGTGGGAGACCGAGAGCACCTTCGGCCCCGTCTTCTCGAGCTCGACCTCGAGCTTCTGATAGGTCGGATGAAATGGCTCGAGCTCGATTTGGAGCGAGCGCGCCGCGGTGTCGATCCACCGCCCGAACGACGCGGGCTCGCGCAGGACCCCCTGCGGCGGCTCCCCGGGCGAGGCCCCCGTCCCGGCGGTCAGCCCGAGGCCGGGCGCGCGCGCGAGCGCCGACAGCGCCTCGCCGGCGAGCTCGACCGGCCAGCACGACGCGCGTAGGTCGTCCGAGAGCGCGCGCGTCATCGCTCCTCGAGCCGCCCGCCGCGGAGAGTGAGCCGGCGCCAGCTCGGATCCTGCCACAGGCCGCGCTGCACCATGTGCTCCGCGTCGAGCAGCGCGCGGTAGCGAGAGCCCTCCTGCGCGGCGAGCTCGTGCGGAGGCCCGTCCTCGACGACGCGTCCCTCGTCGACGACGAGCACCCGCGGAAAGCCGAGTGTGTCGCCGACGTCGTGGGTGACGCAGAGCAGGGTCGCCGCGCTCCACAGCTCGCGCGATCGCGTGAGCAGAGCGCCCCGTCGCTCGCGATCGAGGCCGCGAAAGGGCTCGTCGAGGACGACGAGGCGGCTCTTCGCGCGGAGCATCGCGCGGGCGAGGCGCACGCGCTGCCCCTCCCCGCCCGACACGAGCGCGCCGCCGTCGCCGAGCGAGCTCCCGAGACCCTCCGGGAGCCCGTCGAGGATGCCGAGGACCCCCGCGTCCTCGAGCACGGTCGCGAGCGCGGGGCTGTCCGCGAGCGCGCCGTAGCGGAGGTTCTCGAGCAAGGAGCGATTCCACAGCTGCACTGTGGGATCGACCCACGCGGTCTCGAGGCGGAGGAGGTCGAGGCGCTCTCCACGCAGCGGGGCGCCGTCGACCCGCGCGTCGCCTTCGGCCGGGCGATGCCACCCGAGCAGGAGGCCCACGAGGCTCGATTTGCCTGCGCCAGAGGGCCCGACGATGGCGACGTGCTCCCCCGGCGCGACGCGGAGGCTCACGTCCTCGAGGATGGTCTTCCCGGCGGCCCGCACCGACAGGCCCTCGAGCTCGATCGCGACGCCGGTGACGGGGCCCGTGGCCTCGCGCGGAGCGCTCGGAGCCGCGACGCTGGCCTCGTCCTCGATCGCGCCGAGGGGCTCGAGGAGGCGCAGCGTGAGGTTCCGGACCGACGGATATTGCCGCAGGGAGATCGCTATCTCCTGGCCCACGAGCGGCAGACGGAGCGCCCAAAAGACGAGCAGGAGCGCGCCCGCCGGCTCTCGTCCACCGCCGAGATAGTGAAAGAGGAGCCAGACCGCCACGACGACGCCCACCAGCCCGTCCAGCGACTCCACGGTCACCGAAGCGCTGAGGAGCCCATGCATCGAGCGGCGCAGCTCGCCGAGGACGGTCTCGTGCTCGCGTCGGAGAGCGCGCTCGGCGCCGTGCGTGCGGAGCGCCATGAGCCCGAGGAGCGCGTCGAGGTAATAGCGTGTGAGCGAGCCCTGATAGGCGTGCACCTTCAGGTCTCGTTCGACCAACGTGGACAACATCGCCCACGGGATGACGACCGCGACGGTCGCCGCGGCGAGCACGATCGGCGCGCTCGCCGGATCGAGCCACACGAGCCCCGCGGCCGTGACGACGAGCTCCGCCACCGAGCGGAGGAGGCGGTACCCGAGCGCGGGGAGCTGCCTCACCGCGTGGATGGCGTGGGCGCGGTGGGTCATGTCGGAGGTCGGGCGGCTGTGGAAGTACCGATCGCCGAGCCGTGGAATCTTCGCGAGGAACGCCATGCGAAGGCGGGTCTCGAGGTCTCGTCCCATACGGAGGCTGCTCGCGACGAGCGGCACCTCCAGCCCCACGAGGCACGCGAAGAAGATCACGAGCGCCGCGAGCGCGCCCGCGCGCTGCTCCCACGTGGCGAGGTGGCGCCCCACGTCGAGGAGGCCCCGCAGGATGAGCGCCTCCAGCACCGCGCCCACGGTGGCGAAGAGGGCCGCGCCCGCGACGAGCAGCGGGGTCAACATGCCGTCTTCGCGCAGCATCTTCACGAGGCCGCGGAGCGGCGCGGCGGGCGCCTCGTGGAGCGCCGCCGCGAGCTCGGGCGAGAGCGCGGGGGCCTCGCCCGAAGCGCCCGCGTCGCGCCCGACCGGGGCTCTGTCGCGGCGGACCTGGACGAGGACCGCCCCGCGGAGGAGCACGCGCTCGCTCCCTTCGTCGTCGGCGTCGAGAGGTCCGGCGCTGAAGAACGACGCAGGGATAGAGGTCTCGAGCCTCCCCGCGGCGAGCTCGGCCCAGGCCTCTTCGAACGAGGCGCGGAGCATACGCGCCGCGGCCGCCCCTCGATCGACTGCCCCCGAGCGCACCAGAGTCGCGGTCATTCGGGTGGATGCGTCGAGCGCCGAGAGCCCCCTCCAGGTGGGGTCTTCCAGGGCTCGGGCCACGAGCGCGCTCCCCTCGACGGAGGCGCCGATCGCGCCGAGCCTCGCGCGGAGCGCCGCGAGAAAGTCGCTCGAACCGGCCCACTCGCGCCACGCGTCGGCGGGGAGCGGCATCGCGTGTTGGTAGGCGCTCGCCAGGAGCTCTTCTTCGGGGATCCAGCGGCGACCGGTCGCAGGATCCATGATTTGCGCGAGCCCGCCGAGGCGCCTCCACACGACGATGAAGTGCGTGTTTCCGTCCGGGTTCTGGATCACCAGCATGGCCGGGAACACGTCGGTCTCCGGCAGCAGGAGGTGATCGAGCGGCAGCATCATTTGCTCGGCGCGCAGCCCAAGCTGATTGGCCACCTCCTCCATCACGTCGATCGACGTCCCGTCGACGTCGGTCTGGCACGCCTCTCGGAGTCGCCCGTAGCTCACGTCCACGCCGAACCCCGCCAGGAGGCACTTGAGCGACGCGGGCCCGCAGTCCATCGCCGAGGTCTGCACCACCTCGGGCGCGAAGAACGTCGGTCGGAACCCTCTCTCTCTCTCAGCGTCAGCCGCCGTCGCCATTACGGGGCCTTCGGCGCACCCTGGAGAGGGGCGGCGGGTGCGGCGGGTGCGGCGGGTGCGAGAGGTGCAGCAGGCGCGAGGGGCGGCGGTGGTTTCGCGCCGAACCGGCCCGCGGCGCGCAGCACGAGGGTCGCCGGCGTGACCTCCTCGACCGTGACCTCCACCACCCCGGGGAGGCCGTGCTGAAGCGGGATTCGGGACGACGGGTCAGGGCTCACGCCGAGCTCGACGCGCACTCGCCCGTCACGGAGCTCGGTGGCGACCTCGGTCACGGTCGCGTCGACCGCGCCGTATTCGGTCCAGGGAAAGCCGTCGAGACGCACGCGCGCGCGCTGCCCGGGGCGGACGCGCCCGAGCGCTCCGGCCGGCTCGAACGAGGCGACGACCCGCAGCCCACCACTGGCCACGATCGTCGCGACGTGCGCGCCTTGCGCGAGCACCGAGCCCACGCGGGCCGTGCCAATCTCGCCCACGCGACCCGTGGCCGGCGCGCGGATGGTGCGCCGCTCGATCTCGTATTCGAGAGACAGCACGCTCGCCGTGAGCGCGGAACGTTCGGCCTCGAGCCGCGCGGCCTCGCGCTCGAGGGTCGCCACCCGCGCTTGACGATCGGCCTCGCCGGTCGTCGACTCGCGACGGACGCGGTCGACGGTCGCGCGGAGCCCCACCTCCGCGGCCGCCCGACGATCCGCCTCGGCCTGCGCGCGATCGAGCTCGGCGAGCGACACGATGGCCTCGGCGTGCATGCGGCGGTTGCGCTCGGCCTCCGCCTTGGCGGCGCGCGTGAGGATCTGCCCCTCGCGGAGGCGACTCTCTGCCTCGCCGAGGGCGGCGCCGAGCTGCTGACGAAACGCCACGACCGCGCGCTCCTCGGCCGCCACCTGGCGCCGCGTAGCCTCGAGCTCGGTCGCGAGCCCCCCGAGCTTCGCGCGAGCCTGGGCGAGCTGGAGTCGCTCGGCGACCGCGTCGAGCTCCACCAGCACGTCGCCCGCCGCTACATGGGCCTCGAGCGCGAGCCGCGCGGCGACCACGCGCCCCGTGACCTGGGCGTCCACGGGGTGGGTCGCCCGCTCCACCTCGAGGCGCGCGTGCTCCGAGGCCGCGTACACCGGCACCCGCGCGCGCACGAACCACACGACCCACCCGCACGCGAGCGCCGCCGCCGACACGAGCAGGAGCCGCGCGCCAGCCGAGGACTGGCTCGCCAACGAGCGCATCGTGGTGGGGAACGAGGAGGACATGCGGCGGAGCGGCAAAGATCTACCAAATGCGCGCCGAATGGCCTCCTTTTGTGCGGTCGAGCGACCTGCTCGAGGGCCCCGCTCGAGGGCCGCCGCGCCGCGCCGCCGGAGCGCGGCCCGGAAAATCGACGCACGAAACTGTACTTCTTCGACCCGCTTCTTCTTACTACCTTTGCCGCCAGTACGTCGCGCGGCGGCCGTTGCAGGATCGATGTTCCGAACCCCGTTCTCCGGAGGTCCCCATGAGCGCAGTCCTTGACCGTCACGCCCTCGCTGCCCACGTCCTCGTCGCGCTCGCGGGCGCGGCCCGCGCCGGAAGGACGCTGACCGTGGCCGACCTCGCCGAGACCGTGAAGGTCCGGCGCGGCGACGTCCGCGGGATCGTCTCACAGCTTCACGCCGAAGGTCACGTCGACGCGCTCCGCATGCGCCTCACCTTGTCGGGGCTCGCCCTCGCGCGCGCCTTCGCCAAGTCGACGCTGAAGCGCGTCCGCAAGGCGCGCGTCACCCCGGCGGCCGTCGTCGCGGCCTGACCGGAGCGCAGGCGCCGTCGCAGGTCACGGAGCGCCCCGAAGAGGTGTCCTCGAGCACCCTCCGCGCCCCGTCCCGGCTGATCGCCTACCTCGGCCGCGGCTCTTCAGCCGGCGCGCACGACCTTCACGTTGAACATGGGATTCTGGGTCGCGCCGTAGATGCGGGCCCAGAGCACCACGTACATCTCGGTCGCGCGCGCGTTGGTGAGATGCGCCCTCGTCGAGGTGCTGCAGAGCTTCTCGGCCGAGGGGCCCGCCATTCACGCGCTCATGAGCCGCACCCGCGCGACCTCGGCGAACGCGCGCGCCTTCGTGAGGTTCCTCGTCGACGCGCTGGGGCGCTGAGGCCGCCAGCTCGTGCGTCGACACACCACGTGCGCTACATCGAGCCGCCATGCCCGCGCGTCGGCCGAGCCTCTCCGCGCTCCATGCAGCGCTGGTCGTCGCGCTCGCCACCGCGGGGGCGGGAAGGGCCCAAGCCCAGCCGCGCGCGGAGCCGACGACGCGGGCGCCCGGAAGCTCGGCCGTGACGCCCCCGCGGCTGATCTCCGTGCCTCTCCTGCCCTACCCGTCGAGCGCGCGCGGCGACGCGACCGTGACGCTGACGCTCGTCGTCACGACCGAGGGTGCGGTGCGAGAGGTCCAGGCCGAAACGGACGGAACGGCCGGCGCCGCCGGCCCGTTCGCGGAGGCCGCGGTCACCGCCGTGCGCACCTGGAAGTACGCGCCCGCGACGCGCGAGGGGCGGGCCGTCGCCGCGAAGATCAAGGTGCTCGTGCGGTTCACGGAGCCCACGCCTGCGGCGGCCCCGACGACGACCCCCGCCACCCCAACGACGCCCGCGACCCCGACGATCCCCGGCGCGACCCCGCCTCGCGCGCCGATCGTCGAGCAGGCGCGGATCACGGGGCTGCGGGCCGAGGCGGGGCGCACGGCCTCGCTCTCGCGCGCCGAGGTTCGTCAGGTGCCGGGGACCTTCGGCGATCCCTTCCGGGCCGTCGAGATCATGCCCGGCGTCACGCCCATCGTCTCGGGGCTGCCGTACTTCTTCGTGCGCGGTGCCCCGCCGGGGAACGTGGGGTACTTCCTCGACGGCCTCCGCGTCCCTGTGCTGTTTCACGTCGGCGCGGGCCCCTCGGTGGTGAACCCCGGTTTCGTACAGCAGGTTGACCTCTACCCGGGCGGGTACCCCGCGCGCTACGGCCGCTTCGCGGGCGGCGTGGTGGCGGGGGAGCTGCTCGAGCCGCTCGAGCGGCCACGCGGCGAGCTCAACCTTCGACTGTTCGACGTGGGCGCGATGGTCGAGACGCCGTTCGGGAGCGGCCGCGGGAGCGTCGGGGTGGGCGGTCGTTATTCGTACACCGCCGCGCTCTTCTCGCTCTTCTCGCCCGAGACCCTCCTCCAGTATTGGGACTACCAAGCTCGCGCTAGCTTCGCGCTCTCCGAAGACGACCGCGTCTCGGTGCTCGCGATGGGGTCGTACGATTACCTCGCGCAGAAGGTGCCGGACGCCGAGCCGCTCACCCTGTTCGGCGCGGAGTTCCACAGGCTGGACCTGCGCTACGAGCGGCGCCTCGGAGGGCACGGGCGGCTGCGCCAGGCCGTCACGCTCGGGGTCGACTCCTCGGTGATCTCCGCGGACCGCAGCACGCGCGACAGGCTCGTAGGGACCCGCACCGAGCTCGAATACCGACTCTCGCCGACCGCGCTCGTCCGCGCCGGCGCCGACCTGCAGCTCGACTCCTACGACGTGCGGAGCGGCCTCGCAGACCTCAGCCCCTCTGCGGCGACCGTCGCGTCACTCTTCCCCTCGCGCGCCGACCTCGTGATGGGCGCGCGCGCCGACGTGGTCCTCCAGGCGCACTCGCGGCTCGAGGTGGTCCCGGGGGCGCGGGTCGATCTCTTCACCTCGGAGGGGGCCGTGGCGGCCGCGATCGATCCCCGCCTCGCGACGCGCACGCGCCTCACGGACCGCGTCTCGATTTTGTCCGCCGCGGGGCTCGCCCACCAGGCACCGGCCTTCGTCGTCCCCGTGCCGGGGCTCCAGCCCGGCGGGCTCCGCGGCGGGCTCCAGAAGGCCGTCCAGCAGAGCCTGGGCCTCTCGGTCGATCTGCTCCCGGACACCACGCTCACGCTGACTGGATTCCACAATGGTTTCTTCGACATGAGCGATCCGCTGGGGGCCACACCTCGCGCGACGCAGGGGTGCCCCCCGGGCTCGCTGCCGACCGGCACGCTCGCGGGCGACCGCGTGACAGACCCCGGCCCGACGGGGGGCACGTGCGGTCCGCGCTTCGCGGAGGGAGCGCTCGGGCCCGACCGCTCGGGGGGCGGTGGACAGGGCGCGGACAGCGCGACCGCGCAGCGCAACGCGGCCGCGCTGGAGGTGCGCACGCGAGGCCGGTCGTACGGCGTGGAGGTGTTCTTGAAGAAGCGCCTCACGAGCCGGCTCGGCGGCTTCTTCTCGTACACGCTGTCTCGCTCGACTCGCACCTACGGCGGTCGCGAGTACGTGGCCACGTTCGACCGCGCGCACGTCTTGAACCTGGCCGTGGCGCTCGACCTCGGCCGCCGCTGGCGTGCGGGGACCCGCGTGGTGTTCTACACGGGGGTCCCGCAGGCCTCCGGCGACGACGGCGCGCCGAGCGAGCGCCTGCCTCCCTTCTTCCGAGTGGATCTGCGGCTCGAGAAGCGCTGGGCCCTCAGCGCGACGGCGCACGTCGCCGTCGTCGCGGAGTGGCTGAACGCGACGCTCACGAAGGAGGCGATCGCCACGCGCTGCACGCTCGCGGGGTGCGAGTCCCAGTTCATCGGCCCGGTGACGATCCCGAGCCTCGGGCTGGAGGGCGGGTTTTGAGCGCGCGGTCGCGAGCGCGTCTCGCCCCTCGCACCTTGCGGTGCGCACGATCGCCCGGCGCTCCACGCGGTGCTAATCGAGAGGCCACTGTGACCCTCGCTCGCTCCATCGGCCCCGCGCTGCTGTCTCTCGTGGCGGCGCTCACGTCGTCGGCGTGCGGGACCTCGAGCGCGGTCGAGGCCGGGCCGCCCCCTTGCGATCAGGCCTGCCAAGACAACGGCGCCGCGCGCGCCGTGCGCGAGACGATGAAGCTCGTCTACAACCTCACCCTCCAGGGCAAGCCCGTCGGCCGGCAAGACGCCACCGTCGACTGCCCGAATGGGGGCCGCGCGAGGGTCTACGGAGAAGCGACCTCGAACGCCGACCAGGGGACCACCGCGGTGACGCTCACCTACGAGCTCGCCGCGTGCGCCTACACGCAGCGCGACGACGACGTGGACGAGACCTACGCCATGACGCTCTCGGGCACGCTCACGCAGGTGGGCGTCCTCGCCGTGCAGCCCGGGAGCTCGACCGCGCTCGTCATGAGGAGCCCAGCGCTCACGCTCGCCGGCACGGTCCACGAGCCCGCCATCGCCTACCGAGGGGAGAGCTGCGTGGTCGCGTTCACGCAAAATGGCAATCGCCTCACCGGGACCGTGTGTGGGCGCCCCGTCGGGCTCGATCTCTAGCGGCGCGTTTCCCCTCCCCCCCCCCCCCCCCCCCCCCTCCCCCCCCCCCCCCCCCTTCCCCCCCCCCCCCCCCCCCCCCGTGCACGGCGTCGGCGTGCGCGCGCTCGCGATGCTCCCCCGCTTCGGGGCGGTCGGGGGATCGTTCTTGGTGGACGCGCTCGAGATCCGGAAGGTCGACGACCGCGTCACCCCACCTCGCGCGTGCTCGCAAGACGACGTCGACACCTCGTGCGGGCCAGAAGGCGACTGCCTCTATGGGCGCTGCGTGCCCGCTTCGATCACGTGGGGGCCGCTCCCTACGCCGCAGATGCGCCGCGAGCTCGTGCGGACATGGATCCACCTCGCCACGCACGTCCTCGGGGACCGCGCAGGCGCCTCTCGGGGCGCGGCCTTCGCCGTCGAGGCGACCCGGCTCGCCACGGAGGCGCGGTCGTCGCGCGAGCTCCAAGGCGGCCTCGCCCGGCTCGTGAACGGGCTGCGCAACAAGCACAACTCCTTCGGTGGCGTCCCGCTGCCCTCGACGCCGTTCGATCCACGGCTCGGGAGCTCCGTCGACCACGGGCTCGGTTGCTTCGGCGTCGTCGAGAGGGATCTCCTCGGCGGCGGCTACGGGTACGGGGTCTTCCGCGCGGCCCCCGACGGCCCGCTCCGCGTGGGAGACGTCGTGGCGTCGATCGACGGACAAGAGCCCAAGGTGTGGGTGGATCGCCACTATCCGTCGTTCGCGCCAACGGTGCCCGGCGATCCGCGCGCCGACTGGGGCGCCAGCGCCACCTCGCTCGCCGAGCTGCTCGTGACGCGCGCTCGCACGGTGACCCTCACGCGTTGCGCTCCGGGGACCCCGTGCGAAGGCGCCGATCGCGCGACGGTCACGGTCGCCGTCGCGGACGAGGCCTTCCGCGCGCTGCTCGGCGGGGCGAGCGCCGCGACCTCGTTCGCGTGCACTCCGCGCCTGCGGGACGCGGTCGCGAGCCCGCGGGGTCGCGTCGGAGCCGAGGACGCCGTAGACGCGGAGCTGCGCCCGGACGGCGAGGTGTCGGTGCAGTTCGACGGCTTCTCCGGCGGCGCGGCCTGGGACGCGGCCGTTCGGGGCGTCTTCAACGCGCGACCCGAGCGCGTGCTGATGGACGCGCGGGTCGGTCGTGGCGGTCAGTATGGCGCTCTGAAGACGCTGCTTTCTCTCGTTCGTGGCCCCGCGGAGCCGCTCGGCTTCTTCTCCGTGCTGCGCGCAGGACACGACGCGGCCGACTCGGCCCGCCTCTTGGATCTCGCGCGACCGTGCGCCGAAGGCGTTGGCGACGACCGCGCCTGCTACGGCCTCGGGGTGGACTCCATGTTCCAGGCGACGGGGAACGCGGAGCCACCTGGAGGGGCCTCCAAGATCGCCTGGTTGAACACGAACGACGTGTCCGCGAACGACTTCGCGGCTCGGCTCGTCAAGGGGCGCTCCCGCGCTCGCGTCTTCGCTCCGCACCCCACGTCGGGCTCGTTCGGGCTCGTCGTCTCGATCCCCCCGCTCCCAGGCATCACGGGAAAGGGCGCGATACAGGTTCAGGACACACGTTTTTCCGCGAGCCCGAGCGGGGTGGCTGCGGCCCCGTGGGAGAGCGGGCGCGGGGTGGAGCCCGACGAGGTGGTCGCCCAGCGCCTCTCGGATCTCCTAGCCGGTGAGGACACCCTCCTGCGAGTCGCCCGCGCCTGGCTGGAGGCACCATGATGGCCGTCGGTCGCGCCGCCGCGGCGGCCCTCTTCCTCGCCGCGCTCAGCGCTTGTGAGGGTGCCGCGCCCGCTCCGCCCGCGCCGGCACCGAGCGCGTCGGTCACTTCGCCGCCGCCACCGCCCGCCCCGCCGCCGAGCGTGCCTCCCCCGCGCACGCTCGTCACGGGCACGCTGCGCCCCGGCTCGCCGGAAAATCTGCTCATCGATCCGGGCTTCTCGGGTGCGGAGCAGGGCGAGCAAGGGGCCGGGGGCTTCCTCGCCTATTTCGCCAAGACGTTCGCGCGCTTCACGCCCGTGGCGGTGCCAGACTCCGCCTCGCCCGCCGGCCACGGCGGAAACGTGCTCGCGCTCTCCAACGCGACCGTGCCGCTGCCGAGGGCGATCGAGGTCGTCCTGCGCTTTACGGGCGGCAAGGGTCCGTTCGTCGCCGAGGTGTGGATGGCCGCGCGCGACCCCGAGGGCGCGGCGCGCCCGTGGGGCCCCACCGGACCTTCGGCCACGATCCTCGCGCCCGCCGCAGACCAGGCCACGACCCTTGCGCCCGACCAATCGCCACCTCGTCAAGCCAGCGGCCGGAGCTGGACGCGCTTCACTGGCACGTTCAGCGGCGACATCGTCGGCGCCGGCCTCCTCGTCGTCAACACGGGAAGCCTGCCCGGAACGGTGGACCTCGCCGCGCCGCAGGTGCTCGCCGTGCCGATCGTCTCCACGCTGGGGCGGGCCACGTCGCCGCGCTCGCTGCGACCGGAAGAGCGCGCGACGGTCGCGTTCGCGTTGTCTCGGGCGCCCGGCGAGCCGGGGCTCCCTTCAGGCGGCGCGCCTCCGCGGCCCCGCGTAGGGCCGAGGCTCGGCGGAGGCTCGCGTTGACCGGCTCGCGAGCTTCGCGCTCGCGACACGGAGACTCCAAGGGCGAGCTCCGCGCCAACACCGCGGGCCGAGGTAACTCGTACTAGTTGCGTCCGCGGTTCACGACATGATCTTCAATCCAGCCGGCGCGAACGTGGGTCTTGATCTTCATACTCGAGACGATCCCAGATCCTTGAAGGCCTGGCAACTCACTTCGGGTCCTGGGACGATGGGCGCGAGCTCCCGCGCGTCAGCGGGGCTTGCGCAGGAGCGCTCGTAGCCTCGCGACCTCGGCCTCGGCCGCCAGTCGCCCCGCGCGCTCGGCCTCCCTCGCCGCCCGCTCGCTCTCCTTCGCCGCCCGCTCGCTCTCCTTCGCCGCCCGCTCGCTCTCCTTCGCCGCCCGCTCCGCCTCCGCCTCGGTGGGATAGAGGGTCTGACCCTCTGGCCCGAGCCCGAGGCGCAGTCGAACCGCGTCGCCATGACCTACCGCGCGGATCCAGGCGCCGAGCACCTTCGAGCGCACGCGGTCGCCCTGGGTGGCGTCGACTCGCACGAGGCCCCGGCGCTTCAGCCTCCGAAACACTTGGAAGCGCACGCGGGTGCGGCTCGTCGCCGTCGCGTGGGGATCGAACACCACGAGCTCCTCCACGCCCAGCTCGTCGTACTGGGCCGGCCCGTCCTCGTAGTCCTTCGTGACGTCGTCGCCGACAATCTCGAAAGCCAGGCTCGGCACGACCCCGGTCTCCCAGATCTTCCACGACCGAATCGCGATGTCGGGATCGATGCCCGGGAGGACATAGACGTCCGGCGCGAGGCGGCTGCCAGGCTTGCCTTCTTGCCAATAGATGAACTGGTCGGCGCCCACGTGCGCCACCTCCCCCGGCCTGGCGTGCTCGGCCAGAAATCGCGCCAGGAGCGGCCGGAGGAGCTCGGCGATGAGCCGCTGGATCTCGTGCTCGCCCATGTCGTCGCTCGCGGGGTAGAGGTCGTCGCGCGCGCGCTTCTTTGCGGACAAGACCATGGTGTGCACTCCTCCGGGGAGGCTAGCACGGGATCCGACGGGGTCCGGTCGCCCGGCGGGCTCAGGGGCACACCGGGAGGCGGGCCCGAGCACGGAGCGCACGCGAGCCTCCCGCGCGGCTTGGAGAGAAATAACGACATGTCGGTGATCGTTTCGAGGTCGCCGGGATACAGACCTCGTGAAGCAGCCGACGCCCGCACCCCGTGCGGCGCGCACGCGCTCCCCACCCGCACCCTACCCACTCGCTCGCGCGGCCTCTCCCGGCCGCGAAGGGGTCCCCATGTCCATGCGCTCGAAGCCCTGTCCGCCCGCCCCTCGGTCCTCCCTCGCGACGCGCCTCCCGCGCACGCTGCGGTGGACGGCCCTCCTCGCCACGCTCATGGCGTGCGAGATCCCCGCGGGCCCGACGCCCGCTGGCGGCGCGGCCGGAAGCGCGCCGGGCACCGCACCCGGCACCAGCGCGCCTGGCTCCGCCGCGGCGAGCGACCCCAGCGTGCCCGCGGGGTTTCGCGGATTCTACAACGTGACGTCGATCACCACAGACGCCACGAGCGTCATCATTCGCACGACCGACGTGCCCGACCACAAGAGCCCGTTCTTCGGCAAGACCAGCCCGAAGTACGAGGCCTACAACGGCGACAACCCGTCGTTCAACACGGCCATCAACCTGATGGGGATGGTCTCCGACCCCACGCTGAAGGCTCAAGACATCACCCTGCGAATCCCCAAGAACCCGAAGGTGGCCGCCACCCACACGGCCACGGGGCTCGGGGCCATCGGCGTGGCCGTGAACGGCGTGGTCCTCTACAACCAGTACAACGGACGCCGCGCGCTGCTCGACTCGCTCGAGTTCAACAACATGGACCAATACGGCGGCCACCCCACGCCGGCGCCCGCGCTTCAGTATCACTACCACGTCGAGCCCGTACACCTCACGAAGACCCTCGGCGCCGACGCCCTCATGGCCTATCTGCTCGACGGCTTCCCAGTGTACGGACCGGAGGAGAACGGCGTGCGCCTGCGCTCGGCCGACCTCGACGCGTACCACGGGCACGAGCACCCGACACCCGAGTACCCGAACGGCATTTACCACTACCACTTCACCGACGACGCGCCGTGGCTCAACGGGGACGCGTACTACGGCACGCCCGGCACGGCGACTCGGTGACGCCCATGCGCCTCCTCCTCGCCACGCTCGCGCTCGCGCTCCCCCTCACCGCCGCCGACGCGCGGCCTCCTCTGCCCGAGCTCGACCTGCGCGATCCCAGCCTCCACTACCGCGGTGACGTGCTCCTCCGCGGTGAAGAACCCTTCGCAGGGTTCGTCGTGGAGCGAGGGCTCGCAGGCGAGGTGGTCTCGCGAACACCCTACGAGGCCGGGCGGCGGCTCGGCCTCGCGCGAGGATTTCACCCGGGCGGCGCGCCCGCGTTCGAGCGCACCTTCGTGGGTGGGGCGCGTGAGGGCACTCACCGTGGCACCTAGCCGAACGGCCGACCGCAGTTCGTCTATCACTATGCGAAGGACGTCTTCGACGGCGAACAGGTCGGGTATCACGAGAACGGCGTGCGCGCCGAGCTCCGACACTTCGTCGCCGGCCACGAAGAGGGCCAGCAGACCACGTGGGACTCGGAGGGCCGAGTCGGCGTCAACTACACGTTCAAAGGCGGGAAGCGCTATGGCATCGTCGGACGGCTTGACTGCGTCACGGTTCATGAAAACTAGTCTCCTGCTGGCCTTCGTGGCGGTGCTCCTGTTGGTGCTCCGCGCGCGGGCGGGGGCGACCGAGCCTGCTTCGCAGCGGGCCGCGGCGGTGGCCACGCAGGGCACGCCCGCCCAGGGGGGAGGCGCCTCGCTGATCCCCTTTTATTCGACGGCCGATTTCACGGCAGAGTGGCTCGCCCCCGTCGACCCGAGGTACGCGCGCATCCACCGAGTCGGCCCGTTCTCGCTGCGAGACCAGCAGGGCGAGCTGGTATCGAACGCGTCGCTCCGCGGAAAGCTCTACGTCGCGAGCTTCTTCTTCACGCAGTGCACGTCGCTCTGCCCGAAGATGTTGGTCAATCTGCGCCGCGTTCAGCGCGCCTTCCAGGACGAGCCCCGCGTGATCTTGGTGTCGCACTCGGTCATGCCGAGCGTCGACTCGGAGGCCGTGCTCCGCCGCTATGCCCGCGAGAACGGCGTGGACGGGCAGAAGTGGAAGCTCGTCTCGGGCGACAAGGAGACTGTGTACGCGCTGGCGCGACGCTCGTATTTCGCGGAGAAGCGCGCCGGCCTCCGGAAGAGCGACCGTGAGCTGCTCCACACGGAGAACATGCTGATCGTAGACGGCGAGGGGCGGCTCCGGGGCGTGTTCAACGCCACCCTCCCGGTCGAGGCCGACCGCGCGATCGACGAGCTGCGACAGCTCCTCCGCGAGCTCCCCTGACGAGGACCCCGACGGGCGCGATCACCGGTACATGCGCTCGACGCGCTCCTCCGGATCGCGCGGATCGAAGAGCAAGAGCGCCACGACGAAGACGAGCTCGGCGGGCTTCATGGCGAGGTACAGCGCGTTCGCCATCCACCGGCGCGTGAGGTGCTGCGAAAGGGGGAAGGCGAGCGCGTCGTACACGCGGCGCGCGAACCGCCCGAACGCCGGCCAGCGCTCGTGGAGGAGGTCCTCGAAGGCGTTGGCGAGGGCGAGCTGACGATTGACCACGATGGGCCGGCCGCGGCGCACTCCCCAGCGGAGCGGGCGTACGAGCCCTGGGCTCCCCTGCGCGGCGACCGTGCAGAGATAGTGGCAGTCCCTCGGGGGCGGCTTGGCCAGCTGCGAGAGGGGGTATCCGCAGGTGTGGAGAAAGGTGTCGACGCCGCCCGTTGGACTCGCGAAGATCGCGGCGTTCAGCACGGCGTGCGCCCCGAGGAGCACCGGGAGCCCGAGCAGGCCGTGGAGGGGGTTCGACGGCTCGTGCGCGACCCCCTCGACCGGCGCGTCGGGCTCCGCGGGGCGCCGATACACGGGGGCCTGGCCGGCGGCGATCCGCGCGGCCTCCTCGGCCTCGCGCGCCGAGCGCGCGGCGATGGCGGCGGCGGTCTCCTCGCCCCGCGCGCGCAGACGGCCGAGAAACGCGCTCGCGAAGAGGAACACGCTCACGTAGGGAGTGAGCACCGGCGCGGTGATGACGAAGATGATGAGCGGGACCGCGGGCGCGAACTGAACCGCGAGCACGAGTTGGAGCACCACGCCGGCGAGCAGCGCGGCCCCTACGACAGCCTCGGCGCGCGGCCCGAGGGACTCGCTCCTCCGCGCGTGGATGAAATAGGCCACGACCGACACGACGTGCAGTGGGATGAGGCCGTAGACCTCGGGCGAGCTCAGGGGACGAAAGTTCGGGTCGCACTGGTTCGTCGTGCACGGATCGGCGGCGGCGTTGAGCAGCAGGCCGAACACGGGGAGCGCGACCAAGAAGAGCGCGCCCACCACGAGCTGACGCGCGTAGCGCGCGCCCCGGCGGCCCGCGCGGCGGGTGAAGGTGACGGCCCCTACCACGGACGCCGCGAGGGCGAGGAGGCCGAGGACGCTCAGGAAGGCGCCGAGCATCCCGCCGAGGCCGGCGCCCACGAACGCGAACGGCGCGGGGGTGAGCCCGAGCGCCACGGCGAACAGGTACGTGAGCGCGCGCGTGTGCAGCGGCGACTCGGCGAGGGGCGCGTCGGGCGGGGAGGTTACCGAGATCACCTCTCAAGCCTCGCGCCGACCGGGCCCGAGCACAACGTGGGAGATGGGGAGAGGCCGGGCGGGCGCGGCGAGCCGTCGGTGGACGGGGTTGAGCGGCGCGCGATCGGAGCAGATCAGCGCGGGGTCAAGGGCTCGCGAGGAGGGCGTCGAGCTCCATCGTGAGTGACTGCTCGTGGGCGGCGGCCTCCACCGAGAGCGGCGCGGCCATGAGGTTGTCGAGCTCCTGCGGATCGACGCGGAGATCGTAGAGCTCGGTGTCGCCGGCGTCGAAGCGAATGAGCTTGTACGACGCGTCGCGGATGGTCTTCCCGGTGCGCCCGAAGCCGGCGGTGTTGCCGAACTGCTCGGTCATGATCCACGAGCGGAGCGGCGCCTGGCTCGGGTTCTTCAGATAAGGCACGACGCTCACCGAGTCGACCGTCGCGCCGCCCGCCGGGAGCGCGAGGGCGGGATCGACGTTCGCGAGCTCGAGGATGGTCTTGAACAGATCGACCGTGCTCACGAGCGCCGAAACGCGGCGCCCGGGGGCGACGACGCCGGGGCCGGAGATGGTGAGCGGCACGTGGACGCCCCCTTGGTAGATCGTGCCCTTCGCGTGTCCCGTGGGGATGGGGGCCTGCGCCACCTCGGCAGGCGTCCCGTTGTCGCCGACGAAGATGACCCACGTGCGCGCGCGCACGACCGGATCGAGCCCGTCGAGGAGGCGCCCGAGCTCCATGTCCATCGCCTCGAGCATCGCATGGTAGTGCGTATAGGGGCGCACTGGCGGCGGCACGCCGTTGATCTCGCCGTATGTGTGGAGCGTGGCGGGCGGCGTGTGGAACGGCGAGTGGGCCGAGTTGTACGCGAGCCACAGAAACCAGGGCGTGGCCTGCGCGTTGATCCAGTCGCGGGCGTCGTTGGTGGTGACCGTGGTGGCGTAGCCGGTCTCGGGGGCGCTCACGCCGTTCACTGTGCGCGTCCAGCTCGAGTAGTTGGCGACGCCGCCCTGGAGGTTGCCGACATACGTCGGAAAGCCCACCAAATTCGGGTGGTTGGCGCCACCATTCAGCGGCCCCTGGAGGTGCCACTTGCCCACCGCGCCCACCGCGTAGGTCGGGTTTCCCTCTGTGAGCGCCGTAGGGAGCGCGCGCTCGCCGGGCGGCAGGGGGTGGCCCGCGAAGCCTACGGTGGTGCGGAACCCGTGCCGACCCGTCATGATGGTGGCGCGCGTGGGCGAGCACGAGGGCATGGACCACGCGTTGTCGAACGTCACGCCGCCGGCGCACAGAGCGGCGATCCGAGGCGCGCGGCCCGGGTCGGCCGACACCGCGTAGCAGACGTTGGAGTCGACCCCCATGTCGTCGCCGATCACGAGGAGGATGTTCGGCGGGATCGGTGGGGCCGCGTCGACCGCGGCGTCACCGCCGCTGTCGACCGGGGCGTCGGCGCTCGCGTCGGCGGGCGTGGCGTCGGGCGGCGACGCCGCGTCACGCGCGCCCGCGTCGCCCGCGTCGGGCGGGGCGGTGGGAACGGGGGGCGTCGTCGTGGTCGTGGTGGCGGTCGCGCTCGGGCTGGGACCGGCGTCCGTGACGACGCCAGGGTCGGAGCCGCACGCGCTGGCGAGGTGGGCTCCCGCCAGGAGCGCGCAGGCGAGCAAGAGGCCGCGCCGGACGTTGCGGCGCCGGGGAGGCCAGGGAGCTGAGGGGGTCATGGGGTCCTTTCGGCCGGCCGTGGCCGCACGCGCGTGGAACAGAGCTCGATCAGGGGCTCGCGAGGAGCGCGTCGAGCTCCACCGTGAGCGACGCTTCGTGGGCGGCGGCCTCGACCGAGAGCGGCGCGGCCATGAGGTTCGTGAGCTCCTGCGGGTCGACCCGGAGATCGTAGAGCTCGACGTCGCCCGCGTCGAAGCGGATGAGCTTGAACGAGGCGTCGCGGATGGTCTTGCCCGGCCGCCCGAAGCCACCACCCCCGAACTGCTCGGTCATCACCCACGTGCGCAGGGGCGCCTGCGCGGGGTTCTTGAGGTAGGGGACCAGGCTCACGGAGTCGACGGTGGCGCCGCCCGCCGGGAGGGCGAGGGCGGGATCGACGTTCGCGAGCTCGAGGATCGTCTTGAACAGATCGACGGTGTGGACCAGCGCTCCTACGCGTCGGCCGGGACCCACCACGCCGGGGCCCGAGATGGTGAGCGGCACGGTCACGCCGCTCTGATAGAGCGTGCCCTTCGCGTGTCCGCTGGGAACAGGCGCCTGCGTACACTCCCCCGGGGTGCCGTTGTCGCCGACGAAGATGACCCACGTGCGCGCGCGCACCGCGGGGTCGAGGCCGTCGAGCAGGCGCCCGAGCTCCATGTCCATCGCCTCGAGCATCGCGTGGTAGTGCGTGACGGGCCGCGCGGGTGGCGCCACGCCGATGATCTCGGGGTACGTGTGGAGCGCGGCGGGCGGCGTATGGAAAGGTGCGTGGGCTGAGTTGTACGCGAGCCACATGAGCCACGGCGTGGTCTGCGCGGTGATCCAGTCGCGCGCGTCGTTGGTGGTGACCGTCGTGGCGTACCCGGTCTCGGGGCCGTTCACGCCGTTCACGGTGCGGGTCCAGTTCGAGTAGTTTGCGACCTGCGCCTGCAGGTTGCCCGCGTAGGAAGAGAAGCCCACCAGGTTCGGGTGGTTCGCGCCGCCGTTGGACGCCCCGGAGAGATGCCACTTGCCGACCGCGCCCGCGGCGTAGGCGGGGTTGCCCTCGGTGAGGGCGCGGGGGAGGGCGCGCTCGGCGCTGGGGAGTGGGTTGCCCGCGAAACCGACGGAAGTGCGAAACCCGTGGCGCCCGGTCATGATGGTGGCGCGCGTGGGTGAGCAGAGGGGCATCGACCAAGTGTTGTCGAAGGTGACGCCCGCGGCGCACAGCGCGGCGATGCGGGGCGCGCGGCCCGGGTTGGCCGATACCGCGTAGCAGACGTTCGAGTCGACGCCCATGTCGTCGCCGATGACGAGGAGGATGTTGGGCGGGATCGTGGGGCCCGCGTCGCCGCCCGCGTCGACCGCCGCGTCACCGCCGGCGTCGACCGCCGCGTCACCGCCGGCGTCGACCGCCGCGTCTGCGTCGTTCGCCCCAGCGTCGCCCGCGTCAGGGGGGGGTGGCGGGGGTGGCGGCGGTGGCGGCGGCGGCGCGACCCCCGTGCCGGTGGCGGTCGTGTCTGGCCCGGCGTCCCCCGCGGCGCCGGGCTCGGAGCCGCAGGCGCTCGCGAGGTGGGCGCCCGCGAGCAGCGCGCACGAGAGAAACAGGCCGCTCCGCACGGCGCGACGAAGTGGAACGAGCTTTCCCATGATACGAGCCTTTCGCCCCGAGGACGCGCTGTCGAGTCAAATGCACATCGTTTGCGGTGAGGTAAGGTTCAGCTTGGTCTGGCCCGGCGCGGCGCGCGCGCCGAGGTCGTGGCGAGCTGGCCGCAGGCGCCGCCCACGTCGCGGCCTCGCGAGCGGCGCACGGTGACGAGGCAGCCGGCGTCGTGCAGCAGCCCGGCGAACCGGGCCGCGTCCCCGTCGTCGGGGCGCTCGAACCCCCCGCTCGGGTAAGGATTCCAAGGGATGACGTTGACCACGCTGCGGTAGCCCGCGGCGAACGCGGCGATGCGGGCCGCGTCGCCGGCGGTGTCGTTCACGCCGGAGAGCAGCACGTATTCGAGGGTGATCTTCTCGTGGGGCCTCGCCGGGTAGGCGAGCAGCGCCTCGCGGAGCGCCTCGAGGCCGTGCTTCTTCGTGACCGGCATGATGCGCGAGCGCGCCTCGTCGGTGGTCGCGTTCAAGCTGAGCGCGAGGCAGGGGCGCCGCGGCGCGCGCGCGAGCGCCTCGATCCCGGCGACGAGGCCCGAGGTCGACACGGTCACGCGCATCGGCGCGAGCCCGAGCCCCGCCTCGTCGCACAGCACCTCGAGCGCGCGCGTCACGCTCGCCACGTTGTGCAGCGGCTCGCCCATGCCCATGAACACGAGGGACACGCGCCCAGGGTCGGCTGGGCCGAGCGCGAGCAGCGCCGCGAGCACCTGGCCCACGATCTCGTCGGGCCGCAGGTTTCGCACGAGGCCCATCTCGGCCGTGCGGCAGAAGGTGCACCCCATCGCGCAGCCGACCTGGCTCGAGAGGCAGAGCGTGACCCGCGGGTTCTTCACCGCGCGCGGCATGTGCACGGTCTCCACGGTCGCGCCGTCGGCGAGGCGAATGAGCAGCTTCGTGGCGCCGTCGGCCGAGGGCTCGCGCCCGACGATTTCGGGGAGCGTCAGGTCGAGGTGCTCCTCCACGAAGGCGCGGGCGGCGCGGCCTACGTCGGGGACGAGGCCCTCGCCATTGCGTGTAGACTGCACCCATGTGCCGACGCGGTGGAGCCGCCCGAGGAGGTGGCGCGCGGAGCCCGGCGGGCCGAGCGCCTCGAGTTCGTTCAGGGTGAGGTCGGCGAAGCTGCGGCGGGTCATTTGCGGCTGCGAACGGGGACGCGAGCGGGGATGCGAGCGGCGAGCGGCGGCGCCCGACGTCGCTCTTTACCCGAGGACCCGCGCTTCGGCGAGGGACAGCCCAGGGCCCACCGAAGAGCTACCGCGCGCTGCCCCCGCCCGAGAACTTGGCCGTCGCCGGGCTCGGGGTCGGGCCGTTCGATCTACGCTCCGGACCAAGCGTGTATCATACACCAAATGGCACGACGGGCGACGACTCGGCGCTCGCGGGCGTCCGCCGCCCCTACGCGAGCTACCGGGACACGCTCAGCGCGGGATGCCTCGGGGGACGGAGGGCGCTGAGCGATCGCGCGTGCGCGCCCCTGAAGGCCTCGCCTCGAGCGCAGCGCGAGGCCCGGCGAGCTCTTGAGAGCGGCCGGACGACGCCCGGGTGCGCGTGGCCGGGGACGGGCCGCGCCCTGCGGCGAACGCTGCGCCCATGAGCGCGACGACCCCGAACACACTCAAGATCTGTGAACCACCCGCCCTCCGGGCAGCCGCCCAGAACCACGAGCGCTGAGGCCCGTGCGTGAGCACGGGTCGCCCAGCCGACCGGCGGCGGCCGAGACAAACGAGCGACGGCGCGAGGCTCTCGCCCCGCGCCGTCTTGTCACGCCGAGGGCTCGCACTTCAGCGAGCGCCCTCGGGCCGAGGTCAGGTCGACTCTTCGAACTCGGCGTCGATCACGCCGTCCTTCTTGCCACCCGGGGCCGCGCCCGGGCCGCCGGGGGGCGGCGCGCCGTTCGGGTCGATGCCGGCGCCCTGCGCGCCGTACATGTTGCCCGCGAGGCGGTGCGCCTCCTTCTCGAGGCGGTCGAGGACGTCGGAAATCTTGTCGTCCTCCTGCTTCTCGATGGCCGCGCGGCCCTCTTTGATGAGGCCCTCGAGCGTCGCCACGTCGGAGTCGACCAGCTTCTCGCGGTTCTCGCCGATGGTCTTCTCCATCGTGTAGCAGAGGTTGTCGAGCTTGTTCCGGCGCTCGACCTGCTCACGACGGACCTTGTCTTCCGCCTCGTGCTCGCCCGCCTCCTTGACCATGCGCTGGATGTCGGCCTCGGTGATCCCCGAGTTGGCGGTGATGGTGATCTTCTGGTCCTTGCCGGTCGCTTGATCGCGGGCGTGGACCGAGAGGATGCCGTTCGCGTCGATGTCGAACGTGACCTCGACCTTCGGCATGCCGCGCGGGGCCGGCATGATGCCCTCGAGGTGGAACTTGCCGAGGGTGCGGTTGTAGCGGGCCTCGGTGCGCTCGCCCTGGAGGACGTGCACCTCGACGCTCGGCTGGTTGTCCGACGCGGTGGAGAAGGTCTCCTTCTTCTGCGTGGGGATCGTGGTGTTCCTGGGGATCATCACGGTCATGACGCCGCCGAGGGTCTCGATGCCGAGCGAGAGCGGCGAGACGTCGAGGAGGACCATGTCCTTCACGTCGCCGGAGAGCACGCCCGCCTGCACCGCCGCGCCGACCGCGACGACCTCGTCGGGGTTCACGCTCTGGTCGGGATCGCGACCGAAGAACTTCTTCACCGTCTCCTTCACGAGCGGGATGCGGGTAGAGCCGCCCACCAGGATGACCTCGTCGACCTGGTTCGCCGACTTCTTCGCGTCCTGGAGGGCCTTGCGAACGGGCTCCATCGAGCGCTCGACGAGGGGCGTGATCATCTGCTCGAGCTTGGCGCGCGAGAGGCGGAGATCGAGGTGCACCGGGCCGCCCGAGCCCACCGTGATGAACGGCAGGTTGATGGTGGTCTCCTGCACGCTGGAGAGCTCGATCTTCGCCTTCTCCGAGGCCTCCTTGAGGCGCTGGAGGGCCATCTTGTCCTTGCCGAGATCCATGCCCGAGGACTTCTTGAACTCGGCCACCATCCAGTCGATGATGAGGTTGTCGACGTCGTCGCCGCCGAGGTGGGTGTCACCGTTGGTGGAGATGACCTGCACCACGCTGTCGCCGACCTCGAGGATCGAGATGTCGAACGTGCCGCCGCCGAAGTCGTAGACGGCGATGATCTCGTCCTTCTTCTTGTCGAGGCCGTAGGCGAGCGCCGCCGCGGTGGGCTCGTTGACGATGCGCTTCACGTCGAGGCCGGCGATGCGGCCGGCGTCTTTGGTGGCCTGGCGCTGGGCGTCGTTGAAGTACGCGGGCACCGTGATGACGGCCTCGGTGACCTTCTCGCCGAGGTAGTCCTCCGCCGCCTTCTTCAGCTTCTGGAGGATCTTGGCGCTCACCTCGGGCGGCGAGACAGCCTTGCCGCGGACCTCGATCGCGGTGTCGCCGTTGGCCGCGCGCATGGCCTTGTACGGCACGCGCTTCAGC
The DNA here is from genome assembly GCA_016720545.1 of Myxococcales bacterium. NCBI lineage: Bacteria > Pseudomonadati > Myxococcota > Myxococcia > Myxococcales > Myxococcales bacterium. The sequence continues at coordinate 34,803 of JADKKK010000015.1, read as the reverse complement.
TCCTCGGCCACCTCTTCGAAGCGGCGCCCCACGAAGCGCTTGGCGCTGAAAATGGTGTTCTCGGGGTTCGTGACGGCCTGGCGCTTCGCGATTTGGCCGACGAGGATCTCGCCCTTGTCGTCCCAAGCGACGACGCTCGGGGTGGTTCGCGCGCCCTCCTCGTTCACGATGACCTTCGCCTCGCGGCCCTCCATGACGGCCACGCAGCTGTTCGTCGTTCCAAGGTCGATGCCGATGATTCTGCCCATGGCTGCTCCTCCAACACCTTTCTACGAGGGACGCTGTTCCCGGCGTGCGCGGTACCCGCGCCCCAGAACCCGAACCGCTCGATAGAGCGACTGGCGTGAGAACACCAGCCACGTTTTTCTTCTCGCCGAGCCCCCCCTGCACCGCAGGAGGCGACCTCGACGCCGCCAAGCTAAGCACACGGCTCGGGTCGTCAACGAGGGTCGGCACGAAACGTGAAAGGCCCGAGCGGCCGAGGCGCGGGAACCCACCGGCCGCGGGCACCTCCGATTTGCGAAGTCGGCCCGATCCTGGTAACCTGCAATAATTCGTCAGTTTGGGCCCTACCGGGGCCCGCGGCTCCCCATGCGCCCCGGCTCCGCCGAGCGGGCGCCGATTCGGCCCCGATGCGTCGACCCAGAGACCCGCTCCCGCCCCCGCCGGAGCTCCCCAAGTTTACCGTCGAGCTCACAGTCGAGCGCGACTCGCAAGGTTCCCCCACCGAAGAGCGACACGCCGGCACCGGGCTCGTCCGCCACGATGTGGCGCTCGAGGAGTCCCGCCTCGACGCCGACGCCGCCCGCGTCGTGCGGCGGCTGGAGAAGGCTGGGTTCCAGGCCTACCTCGTGGGTGGCTGCGTCCGCGATCTCCTGCTGGAGAAGAGCCCCAAGGACTTCGACATCGCGACGAGCGCGCGCCCGGAGGACGTGCGGCAGCTGTTCCGCAACTGCCGCATCATCGGGCGGCGGTTCCGGCTCGCGCACGTGCTCTTCGGCGGCGGCAAGATCATCGAGGTCGCCACCTTCCGGCAGAAGCCGCAGGAGGTCGACGAGGACGAGCCCGCGGAGGACCTGCTCATCCGCAACGACAACGTCTTCGGCGAGGCCCACGAAGACGCGCTGCGACGTGATTTCACAATCAACGCGCTGTTTTACGACCTCGAGCGGCGCCAGGTGCTCGACTGGTGCGGCGGGATGAACGACATCCGCGGCAAGGTCATTCGCACGATCGGCGAGCCCACGGTTCGTTTCCGCGAAGACCCCGTACGCATCCTCCGCGCGGTGAAGTTCGCGGCGCGCCTCGACGTGGGCATCGACCCCGAGGTGTACGAGGCGCTCGTGAACAGCCGGGAAGAGCTCGGCCGCGCTGCGCGCCCACGCATCTTCGAAGAGGTGTCGCGGCTGCTCCGCGGCGGCGCCGCGCACCGCTCGATGTGGCTCCTGTGGGAGCTCGGTGGCATGTCCGTGCTCCTGCCCGAGCTCTCGGCGTTTCTCGACGACGAAGAGGGCAACGAGGGCGCAGGTCAGCGATTCTTCGCCCGCATGCGCGCCATCGACCGGGTGGTTCGCGAGCGGGGTGCCCCCGACGACCTCGCGATGTGGTGCGCGCTGCTCGGCGAGCCCCTCGCCGAGCACGTGTCCGGCGTGCGGGACACGCTCCGCGCGGCCACCGAGTTCCTCGATCTCATCGCCGAGCGCATCGCCATGCCCCGCCGCATCGCCGACGGCGTCCGCCGCATCCTCGCGCTCCTGCCGAAGCTCTCGCAGGGACGCCTGGGTCGGGTGGGCCGCACCGAGCTCGCGGGCCCCGCGCTCGACGCCCTCGAGCTCGAGCTTCTCGCGCGCGGAGCCTCCACGGCCGCGCTCGCGCCCATGCGGGCCGAGCTGGCGAGCCAAGCCCCGGTGCCGGTCGTGCACACGCGGCCCGCGGGCCGACGCCCGGGCCGACGCTGACCTCGTGAGCCCGTGGAACGCCCCGCTCAGCGCTTCTTGAAGCGGAGCGCCTGGCGAAGCCGTTCGAATGCGCCGACGGGCTCGAGGCTCGCGTGGATGCGATCGGCGAGGGCGCGGTGGTCGGCGTCGTTCGCGTCGAGGGCGAGCGCTCTCTGGATGGCGTCGCGGGCGTCGGCGTGGCGCTTGGCCGCGAGCAGCGCGGTGGCTCGGACGGCGTGGGTCCGCGCCGACTCGCCCTCGAGCGCGCACGCGCGATCGGCGTGCGCGAGGGCCTCGGTGGGGCGCCCGAGCGCGACGTGGACCGCGACGAGCTCGATGTGCGCAGGGGTGGCCCCGGGGCTCTTCGCGAGCGCGAGCTCCAGCGCCGCGCGCGCCTGCTCCCAGCGCTCGCGGCGGCGCTCGACGAGGCCGAGTGCGAAGTGGGCGGTCCACACGTCGTTCTCGCTTGCGAGCGCCCGCGCTCGCTCGGTCGAGGCAGCGAGCTCGTCTCGGGTCTGGGTCGGGGCCTCGCGCACGACCTCCTCCAGCTCACGCGCGGTCTGAGGGTGATCGAGCGCGAAGCGCGCGCGGCGGGCCTCGGCGGCCAGGGCGCTGTCGGGCGCAGAGGCCTCGACTCGCGAGAGATGCGCGCGCGCCGACTCGTCGAGCCCGAGCTCGAGCTCGGCGCGGGCGAGGGTGAGCTCGGCCCACGGGTCGGGTCCGTCGCGGACGACCCGCTCGGCGAGGCGGCGCAAGCACCCCGCGCGCTCCGACGCCGCGCGAGGCGCGCTGCCAGACGCGAGGCCGCCATAGAGGCGGAGCGTCCGACGGAGGACGTCGACCGGGACTCCCTCGACCGCGCACGCGCGAAACGCGACCTCCTCAAGCAGCGCGGGATCCGAGCTGCGAGCCCCCATCTCGAGGAGCGACAAGAGCGCGGCGGGGTGCCCCGGCGCCCGCTCCAGGGCCTCGGAGAAGCGCGCCCGCGCCACGTCGGGCTCGCCTCGCGCGAGGGCCAGGGCGCCTCGCTCGGTGAGCAACGACGGCTCGAGTGGGCACCGCGCGAGCCCCCGATCGATCGCCTCTTCCGCGCCGGCGAGATCTCCGCGACCGCGGCGCGCCTCGCTGAGGAGCGCGTACAGGCGCGGCCTCTCGGGGTGAGTCTCGAGGGCCGCGAGGACGTGCGCCTCGGCCGCGTCGTGGTCGCCCGCGCGGTGGCGGAGGGCCGCGGCGGCCTCGCGCAGATCGGGGTGGGTCGGCGCGTCGTCGATCGCCCGCTCGAGCGCGCGCAGCGAGGCGGCGGCGACCTTCGTGTCGGTCGGCTGCGCCAGCACGGCGTCGAGCGCCACCGAGGCGAGGCGCGAGGCCGGCAGGCGCGTGCCGGGCGCGTCGGCGACCGCGCGGCCGAGGTGGAGCAGCGCGGCGAGCCGGTCGTGGGGCCCGCCACGGAGAGGATTGTGCAGAATACACCTCTCTGCGCGGAGCACGCCCTCGAGCGCCTCCCAGTCGAGCTCCGCGAGATCGGCTAACTGCGAGGCCTCGCCAGAGAGCTCTTCGCAGAGCGACTCGACCGCGCGCAGGACGCTGGCGCCCGCGGTCTCCGCGTCGAGGCTGACCTCTTGCTCGGCGCGGCGGCGCCCGGTGGCTGCGTCGAACGCGACGAGCTGGAGGTGACCGCGACCATCGAGCGGGGGCTCGAGCACGCCGGTGAGCACCACGCTGACGCGCTCGCCCTCGCTGGGGGCACGGCCCGACAGCTCGCGCCACGTGGCGGGCGAGACGAGCGCCTCCACCGCGCGGGCCTCGGCGCCGGGCTCCCGCGTGAGCAGCTGCGCGAGGGCGACGCTCTCCCCCTCGACCCGCGCGAAGGTGTGGATCAGGGCGGCGAGGCCGACCCCGAGATCGCGCGCCTCCTCCGGCACGGCGAACGGCACCACCACGGCGCGGACCGGCTGGCTCGACGCGCTCGCCTCTGCGGCCGTGGGAGCGCTCGCCATGCGACCATAGTTGCCGAGGCGGCGCGGCTTCACAAGCCCGGCGGTCTCGCGCGGCGCGTCAAGGCGCGCGCTCGCCTTGGGTGGGTGGTAACCTGAGAGCATGGCTCGCCGCGCGCCCACGCTCCCCACGCTGTTCGCTGCCGCGAGCGCGCCGGGGTCGGTGCCGCTGGCCGAGCGCGTGCGGCCGACGCGACTAGAAGACTACGTAGGCCAAGAGCACCTCTTCGCGCCGGGCAAGCCGCTCGCGCGGGCGATCGCGAACGATCGGGTGCCGTCGATGGTGCTTTGGGGGCCGCCGGGCGTGGGCAAGACCTCGCTCGGGCGCGTGATCGCCTCACGCACGCAGGCGTCGTTCGTCTTGTTCAGCGCCGTGCTCGGCAGCCTCGCCGAGCTCCGCGAGATCGTCGCCCGCGCGAAAGAAGACCAGGCCTACCGCGGCGCGCGCACCCTGGTCTTCGTCGACGAAATCCACCGCTTCAACAAGGCTCAGCAGGACGCGTTCTTGCCGCACGTAGAGGCCGGCACGCTCACGCTCGTGGGGGCCACGACCGAGAACCCCGCCTTCGCGGTGAACGCGGCGCTGCTCTCCCGGTGCAAGGTGGTGAGGCTCGAGCCGCTCACCGAGGCGAGCCTCGTGTCCTTGCTCGAGCGGGCGCTCCGCGAGCCGACCGGCCTCGGGGGCCGCGGGCTCACGACGGACCCGGAGGTGCTCGGCGCCCTCGCGCGAGCGGCGAGGGGCGACGCGCGACGCGCGCTCTCGGTCCTCGAGTCCATCGCGGAGGACGCCCTCGCCCGGGGAAAGGCGGCGCTCGATCTCACCGATCTCGCTGACTTCGACGAGCGCGCGCCCCTCCTCCACGACAAGAACGGCGACGCCCACTACGACATCGCGAGCGCGTTCATCAAGTCGATGCGGGGCTCCGATCCCGACGCGGCGGTCTACTACCTGATGCGCCTCGTCGAGGCGGGCGACGACCCGCTGTTCCTCTTGCGCCGCATGCTCATCTTCGCCAGCGAGGACGTGGGCAACGCCGATCCGCGCGCGCTGGTGGTGGTCACCTCCGCCGACTCCTCCTTCCGGCGGCTTGGGCTCCCGGAGGGCCTCTACCCGCTCGCCCACGCTGCGCTCTACCTCGCCTGCGCCCCCAAGTCGGACGCGGTGGGCCGGGCGTTCTCCCGGGCGCGGGCCCTCATCGAGGAGCACGGGGCCCTGCCGGTGCCGAAGCGCCTCCGCAACCCCGTGAGCGCTCTCGCCCGGGCGGAGGGGCATGGCGACGGATACCGCAACCCGCACGACGCCGGCCCGGGGCCGGGTGCGGGGCACGAGTCGTACCTGCCGGACGCGCTGACCGGCGAGCCGCTCTACGAGCCCACCTCGCACGGCGAGGGGCCCGCATGGCGGCGCGGGTCGCGGCGCTCAGAGCAGCGAAATAGCTGAGCGATTGTAGTCACTTGCGAAGCCTTCGCGGTCACGCCCCGGGGCGCTCGCCGCGAGATCCTTGGGTGTGGGGCGGCAGTCGTGGGAAAATGCGGGAATGTCGGATCCTGACGTGGTCCCCGCGCTCGTCGCGCTGGGGTTTAGCCTGAACGAGTCCCGCGCGTACGCGGCGCTCCTCCAGGAGAGCCCGTCCACGGGGTACGAGGTCGGCGTGCGGGCCCAAATCCCGCGCTCGGCGGTGTACGGCGTGCTCCGCCGCCTGGTGAAGGCGGGCGCCGCGCGGTCGATCGCGGGCACGCCGGAGCGCTTCGCCCCGAGCCCGGCCGAGGACGTCGTCCACGTGCTCCGCAAGCGGTTCGACGCGTCGGTCGAGCAGCTCGAGGCGGCGATCGCCCGGATGGACACGGCGCCCTCGGTGCCCGACGCCTTCAGCGTGCGTGGCTACGAGCGCATCCTCGAAGAGGCCGAGCGCCTCGTCCGCGGCGCCCAAGACCGCCTCGTGCTGAGCGGCTGGCCGCGCGAGCTCGCCGCCCTCGTCCCGGAGCTGAAGGCGGCCGTGAAGCGGAAGGTGTACGTCGTGGTGTTCTCGCACGCGGCGCTCCCCCCGATGCCCGGGGAGCTCTTCTCGTACAACCTCGACGAGCGCGACCTCGAGGAGTTCTGGAAGCACCGGCTCGTGGTGGTCGCCGACGACCGCGCGAGCCTCGTCGGGGCCACCGAGCGACTCCCGACCGACAGCGCCGTGCTGAGCGAGACGGCGGCCATCGCCGAGATCGCGACGAGCCAGGTCGCGCTCGACATCACGCTGCTCTGCCAGCGCAGCGAGCGCAGCACCGAAGAGGTCATGGCCCGGATGCTGGGTGCACGGGTAGGGCGCCTCGACACGCTCACGCAGCGCCGGGGGGCGTAGTGGCCGGCGCGCCCAGCCACCCGCCGCTGCGCTCCGCGCTGGCGGTCGACCCCTACGCCGACCTGCTGCGCGACACGCGAGGGCTGCGGCGCGAACAGTCCGTGCAGCGCGAGGCGTGGCTCGCGGGGCTCAAGGTGGAGGGCAAAGAGGCCCTGCTCTTCGAGCTCGAGGCGCTCCTGAAGGGGCTCGCGTGTTTCGCAAACCCACGGAATCACCCGGGCAATCCACGAAGGAGCGCGTCGGTCGTCACCAGCGACTACCACGGCCCCACGGGGGTCGTTCGCGAGGCGCTGGCCCGGGTCGTCGCGCTCTGCAAGGTGCTGCTCGGCGCGCAAGAGCGCGCGTTCGTGTTCCAGCGCTACCTGGAGACGGTGCTGCCCGACGACGGCGCGCGCACCCGCCTCGTCCGCGCCGCGCAGGCCCAAGACACGCCCGAGGAGTCTCTCTTCCAGCTCCGCCACGCCATGACGAACCTGCTCGAGGTCGCGGGCGGCATCTGCCGGCTCTCGCGCGTGCCGTTCCGCACGTTCTTCGCCATGCTCGGCGTCGCCCACAGCGAGATCTCGTCGTCGGCGTTCTTCAATCCGCTCTCGGCGCTCGAGTTTCGCCCGGAGTTCGATCGCATCACCAACGTTCGCCTGCTCGAGCTCACGCGGCAGGTGGGGGACGAGCGCGCGCGGCGCCTCGTCGCGCTCACCATGTTGGCGTTCTTCCGCATGCTCAAGTACCTCGATCTGCTGGAGACGCGCTCGGCGAGCGGCACGGTCTACCTCGTGCTCAGCGTGCTGCGCTCCGACGCCCGGGCGCTCACGAGCCACCTCAGCAAGCGGGCTGGGCCACAGCTCGCCGAGGGCTACGAGGCGCTGCTCCTGCGGCGCCCCGCGAACGAGCTCGGCGCGCGCTTCGATCGCCTCCGCGAGGAGGGGCATCGCCTCATCCAGCTCAAGGCGGCCTTCGGGGGCATCGCCGCCAACCTCCGGCTCGAGCTCCGACGCGCGTTCGAGCACGAGCTGCCCGCGCCCGAGACGCCGACCACCGAGGCGGAGCTGCAGGTGGCCGTGCGGCGCGTCATCGCCACGCTGCGACCGGCGCTCCAGAACGCGATCCTCGTGCTCGGCAAAGTGCTGGGCGAGCGCCTCGACGAGCACGGCGTCTTCGACGACGCGCAGGCGCGGCGCGCGCTGTCCGAGCGGCTTCGTCGGGACGTGTGGATGTTCGCCCAGATCCTGCGGGCCTTCGGCGCGAAGGCGCGCGCCCTGCCGGACACCGAGGAGCGCTGGGCGGGCGCGTCGTCGCTCCAGTTCGTGCGCGAGTTCCTCTCGTACTTCCAGGCGATGGGCTACCCGCTCCTTCGCCAGGCCGACTACCCGCGGTTCGACGTATTCATCGAGGCGCTGTCCGCGCTGCGCGAGTCCGACCTCACGAGCCCCGAGCGTCTCGACGACGCGGTCGCCGAGGCCGAGGAGTTCACGTTCTTCCTGAGCGACCTCTTCGAGCGCATCTCGGCGCGGGAAGAGCTACGCGACCAGCCGTTCGATCGCCGGGCGGCCGCCATGGCCCTGCGACTCTACCTCGGCGAGTAGCCGAATTCCCCACAACCAACCCGATATACCGACACCAGCGCACTCCGGGGCCTCCGCGCCCGCGTGTGGCACAAGGGCGCAGAACGGCACAAAGGGCGCAACCGCTCGCGGTGCGCCCTTCGTTCCGGGACCGTCCTCCTCGGCGTCGCTGAGTGGGGACGAACCCGAATCTGCGACAGAGTAGCTGACGGTCTCTACCTCACTCCTCGCCGTCGTCCGAGGGGGCGGCCGCGGGGGGCGCCATCGACTTCGGGGCCTTCTTGGCAGGGGCCTTCTTGGCAGGGGCCTTCTTGACGGCCGGCTTCTTGGCGGCTGCCTTCTTGGCAGGGGCCTTCTTGACGGCCGGCTTCTTGGCAGCGGCCTTCTTGGCAGGGGCCTTCTTGGCGGCCGGCTTCTTGGCAGCGGCCTTCTTCGCCGGCTTCTTCGCCGCCGGCTTCTTCGCGGCAGCCTTGGGGGCCGCCTTCTTCGCGGTCTTGGGGGCCGCCTTCTTGACGGTCTTCGTCGTCGCCTTCTTCGCCGCCGGCGCCTTCTTGGCAGCGGCCTTCTTCTTTGCAGCCATACTGAATCCCTCCTGTTGAGGATGTACGTGACCTATATGGTCAGCTACGTCACTGGTTATATGGTCACCTACGTCAGTTGTCAAACGATAAAAACTTTGCTGGTTGACAGGGCCGACCTGGTGCGCCATGGCGACCCTCTAGCGGACATCTGTGAATCATAAGCGTTTGTTATCGCACGTGTTTCTCCGGATTCTCGGTGTGTTTTTCGGGCTTTTTTGGCGCTTCGATACACGCGAATCACAATGTTTGATCGAAACATGGTTTTTCGCCCAAATGGCACTCGAGCGGATTTTCGACCGGCTTGACGGGTCGCGCGGCCCTCCGTACCGTCGTCGACGCAGCGCGCGTGAGCGACGCGCGACCCAAAGGAGGCTCCCCTTGTCTACGATGCGCACGAGTTGGTTGGTGGCGGTTGGGCTCGCTTCGGTGATGAGCTCGGGGATGACTGTCGGCTGCGGCCACAGCGACGAAGAGATGGCCGCCAAGCAGCGAGATCGACAAGCTCGCGGCCGACATGACCGCCGCGAAGGACCAATGGCCCAGGACCAGGCCCGCTACAACGCGGCCCAGGCCGAGATCGCGAAGATGAAGGAGCAGCTCGCCGGGACGAGCAGCGAGCTGTCCGGCACGAAGGCCGACGCCGCGAAGCTCGCGGCCGCGCTGAAGGACTACAAGGAGCGCGCCGACCGCCTCGCGGTCATCGAGGAGCGCTTCCGCCTCCTGCGCACGAAGCTCGACAAGCTGAACTCGATCGGCCTCAAGGTGGTCGTCCGCGGCAACCGCATGGTCATCCAGCTGCCGGGCGACATCCTCTTCGAGTCGGGGAAGGACGCCCTCAAGCCGCAGGGCCGCGAGGCGCTCGCGCAGGTCGCCGAGATCGTCCGCGCCGACAAGGACCTCGCGAGCCGCTACTTCGTCGTGGCCGGCCACACCGACAACGCCAAGTACGGCGGCGGCCCCTTCCACGACAACTGGGGCCTCTCGCTCGCCCGCTCGCGGCAGGTCCTCCTCTTCCTCGTCAGCCCGCTCGGCAAGAAGCCGACGGACGGCGGCGGTCTCGACACGCAGCGCTGGGCCGCGGCGGGCTACGGCGACACCGATCCCCAAGAGGGCACGATCGCCGCGCAGACCCGCGAGCAAATGCAGAAGAACCGTCGCGTCGAGCCTGTCGTTCAGCCGAACGTCGAGGAAATGCTGAACCTCAGCAACATTCGCTGACGAGCACCGACAGAACCTTCGAGACAGCGAGCAGGGAGCGCGAGGAGAGCCACGAGATGAGCAAGCCCGCGCCCTCGCCGCCGCCCGCCGCGCCTCCCGCGCCTCGGAAGGTGGCAGCCGTGGACATCGGCACCAACACGGTGCTCCTCCTCATCGCCGAGCGCGACGCCGACGGGAGCCCGCACGCGGTGGAGGAGCGGGCCACGATCACCCGACTCGGCCAGGGGCGTGGACGCGACACGCAGGCTCGCGCCGGAGGCCGTCGCGCGCACGGTCGCGTGCCTGGAGGACTACGCGCAGGCCGTGAAGGCGTTGGGCGCCGACGGCGTGCGCGTGGTGGGCACCAGCGCCATGCGCGACGCCGCGGGCAGCGAGCGGCTCGTGGCGAGGGTGCGCGAGCTCTTCGGCGTGGAGGCGCAGGTCCTCACGGGCGACGAGGAGGCCGAGCTCACCTTTCGCGGCGCGCTCTCGGGCCTGCGCGGGCTCTCGGAGGTCGGCGCGGGCGAGGTCACCGTGTTCGACATCGGAGGAGGGAGCACCGGAGATCGTCACCGCCGCGCCACGGCAGCTCGCGCAGCCCGCGCGCTTCGCGCATCGCCAGCGACGTCGGCTCGGTGCGCCTCACCGAGCGGCTCGCCCCGTTCGATGAGCCGCTCTCTCGCAGCGACCGGGCACGCCTTCGCAGCGCGGCCGTCGAGGCGCTGGCGGGAGCGCCCAGGCTCGCGCCCGGCGAGGTGCCCGTGGGCATCGCGGGCACGGTCACCACGCTCGCGGCGGCGCATCTCGGCATGGAAGTGTACGACGGCGCGCGTGTGCACGGCGTGCGGCTCGGGGTGGACGAGGTCGAGGCCGTGGTCGAGCGGCTGGCGGGGCTCACGCTGGCCGAGCGCAAGCGGGTCCCCGGGATCGCGCCGGCGCGCGCCGACGTCATCGTGGCGGGCGGGTACGTGGTGCTCGCGGTGCTCGAGAGGCTAGGCGCCTCGACCCTGCAGGTCTCCGACCGCGGCGTGCGCTGGGGGCTCGCGCAGGCGCTGCTCGGCTAGAGCCGACAGAGACGCGACGGTGGACGCGCGGCCCCTTGGTGGACACTTCCGACGTGCGCCACTCGCCTTCTTCGTGGGTCTTCCTCGCGCTCGCGGGGCTCGCGTGCCTTCCAGGGGCGCTCGGGTGCGGTGGCGCGGCCGGCGGACGCGAGCCAGCGGCGCCCGCAGGGCGCAAGGGAGCGGACGAAGCGCCACGCACGATCGAAGAGGCCCAGGCCGCGATCACGCGGGCGCGCGCCGAGATCGATCGCGCGGGGCGTCCCGCGCCGGGCGCCGCGCCGGAGCCCGCGCAGCCGGCGGTGCCCACCGCGCCCGCGCCTCCACACGCGGAGCGTCCGACCGCGCCGAGCGCAGGAGCAGACGCGGGATGCGCCTCGCCCTGCCGAGCCCTCGCGTCCATGCGGCGCGCCGTGGGCGCCCTCTGCGAGCTGACGGGCAGCGAGGACCTTCGGTGCGTCGAGGCGACCCGCACGCTCGGCGAGAGCGAGGCCCGCGTCGGGCCCTGCGATTGCCGCTGAACGTGCAGTGAGCCCCGAAGGGGCGAACCAAGGCGCCCGCCCGAGCCGAAGGCCCCGCGGCCCCTGAACCCTAGGTCGATGGCGAGCCCGAGCCGAAGGCGCGGTGTCGCCATGAACGCGCACACAAATTTGGCCCGTCAATCGGAATCCACATAAGCGAGGGGGACGCGGAAAGCCGGCCCTCGCAGTGCGCGAGGGGGAGCCGCTCGTTCGTCCCCGGAGGATTCGATGAGCTCACAGACCGATCGACGCGCGCCCGACGCCACGCGCATTCCCTTCGACGCGATGGTCGAGGTTGGCGGCGCGCAAGGCCCGTCCTTCGAGGCGCAGGCGCTGAATGTATCCACGACCGGCATCGCCCTCCGCGCGGGATACCTCCCCGCGGTGGGGCAGCCGCTCACTTGCCAATTCGAGACCGAGAGCGGCGAGTCCGTGCTCGCGGCCGGCCAGGTCACCTGGTGCCAAGACGGGCCCGACGGCGGCGAGTTCGGCCTCTCGTTCGGCCAGCTCGACGCGCAGTCGCTCGCCACGCTGTCGCGCCTGCTTCCCGCCGGCGACGCGACGGATCCTGGCGCCGCCGCCCCGCGCGTTCCGGTCGGCCGCGTGCGGCTGCACATCGACGGCCTCGGCGCGCCCATGCGCGCGCGGGTGCGCGACGCCTCCACGGCGAAGGTCACGGCCACCAGCGATCCCGTGTACTTGACCGCGGGCAAGCTGCTCGAGCTCGAGGACGCCGAGACCGGCGACAAGCGCCCGGCGCGCATCCAGCGCGTGGAGGTCGAGACCAACGAGGCCCACGTCCCCCAGCTCGTGGTGACGATGAAATACCAGGACGCGGCGACCGCCAGCGAGCTCAGCGAGCCCGTCGCGGCGCCCCGGCGCCGAACGGCCGAGGCCGAAGACGAGAGCGACGGCGACTCGAACGGCATGAAGCACGAGTTCGGCGAGCGCGCGAAGGGCGTGGCGAGCACGGTGGGCGCAGGCCTGAAGAAGCTCGGGCCCGCCATCGGCGCCGCGCTGCTCCGCGCGAAGACCGCCGCGGGCATGCTGGCGCAGAAGCGCAAGGCCGACGCGAGCGACGAGGCGCCCGCGCGCCGCACCACGGCGCCCGCGCCGGGCGGTGCGCTCCACTCTGCCGGCCGCAAGGTCGTCCGCGGGGAGCGCGAGCGCGACGACGAGCCCGAGGCGCCGCCCGCACCCAAGCTCGACAAGCGAAAGCTCGGCATCGCCGGCGCGGTCGGCGTCGCGCTGATTCTCGGCCTCGTGGCGATGCGCAAGCCCCACGAGCCGGCGCCGCTCGCCGCTGCCCCGGCCGAGCCCGTCGCCTCGGCGGCCGCGGTCGCCCCCGCTCCGGTCGCCCCGGCCCCTCCGCCCGCCGCGGCCCCCGCGGCCCCCGCGGCCCCGCCGATCGTAGCCGCGGCCGCGCAGCCCAGCGTCGGCGAGGCGAGCCCTGCGCTAGGCGCCGAAGACGAAGAGACGACCCCCGGAAAGAAGGGCAAGCCCAAGCCCTTCTCGAACGGCCCCGTCGCGCACGGGACGGTGCTCAAGCTCAAGATGGACGGCCCCATCGAGCGCCTGCAGGGGGCCCCGCAGCCCACGGGCTTCACGGTCGTCCTTCCGCACCGCCGATCCCTCGAGGCCGCCTCGCCCCTCGCCGCCAAGGACCCGCGCATCGCGGGGATCCGCATCGCCAACGACGGCGGCGGCGCCGAGCTGACGGTCACCTTCAAGGACGGCGTCCCCAACTACCTGGTCCGCGCGAAGGGCGACACGCTGGAGATGGTGCTCGCCAAGGAGAAGGCCGCCACGGCCGCGGCGAAGCCCGCGAAGAAGGGCCACAGCCGGCCGGCTGCGGGAAGGCCCCAAGGGCCACGGCAACAAGCACTGAGAAGCCACGCGGGGAGACCCGCTGCGACAGAGCCGCCGCGCGAGAGCGCCGACCGGCTCTTTCGCATTTTGTGGGCTCCCGCGCGCCGCGCGCGGCTCGAGCGCCCACGATGGACGATGCCTCGCGAAGCTCAGCAGGTCGCGCTTGGAGCTCCTGGCGCCTGACCGCGCGCGCGTTTGGCTCACGCGCGCCGCGCGCGGCTCGAGCGCCGCAGCGCCTCGAGGGCGAGCAGACCCGCCCCCGCGACGACGAGCACGTCGGCCACGTTGAAGACCGGCCACGGGCGCACCGAGATGAAGTCGACCACGAAGCCGCGGCTCACGCGGTCGAGCAGGTTCCCGAGGGCACCCGCGAGCAGCAGGACATACGCGACGAGCTCGCGCCGCGGCGCTCCACGCCGCTGCGCCACGCGCACCGCGAGCAGGAGCGTCGCGACTGCGGGAAGCACGGCGAGCACCACCGGCCGCGCGGGGATGTCCACGCCGCGGAGCAGGCTGAAGGCCACGTCGTGGTTCTCCGTGTAGGCGAGGTCGACGCCCGGCAACACCGGCCGCGCCACGCGCGACGCGAGGCACGAGGTCGCCGCGGCCTTGGTCGCGTGGTCGCAGCCCACGAGGCCGGCGACGGAGAGGAGCGACACGACAGACACGACGGGGCTGATCCGGCGAGTGGGCGCGTCTGACGGGCGGTGCATGCGCTCGAGACCCGCGAGCGACGTCGCCCATTCCCGCGGGCGCGCGCCTCGCGCGGGCTGCCAGCTAGCGCGTCCCCCGACCCTTGCGCGTCGCGCGCGGCAGCGAGGTGGCGCTCGTCGCGAGGAGATCCCACCCGTGGGACACGCCGGCGCGGTGCGCGAGCGCGCCTGCGTACGCGATCATCGCGGCGTTGTCGGTCGAGCTCGCGAGATCGGGCAGGTGCACCCGGAGCCCGAGCAGCTTGCTCGCCTCCGACACGCGCGCCCGGAGCTCGCGGTTGGCGGCGACACCGCCACCGAGGACCACGTCGCGCACGCCCTCGCGCTTCGCCGCGGCCATGAGCTTGTTGGTGAGCACGGTCGTCACCGCCGCCTGAAACGACGCGCACACGACCGCCAGCCGGAGCCCCTCGGGCACCCCGTGCTTCGCCACGTGCGCGGCGACCTGGGTCTTCAGGCCCGAGAAGCTGAGGTCGAGGGTCTTGGTGCTCGCCATCGGCGGCGTGAAGAGCCCGGGCTCGGGCACGGCCTCCCGCGCGAGCCGGTCGATCGCCGGGCCTCCCGGGTAGCCGAGGCCGAGCAGCTTCGCGACCTTGTCGAAGGCCTCGCCGGCGGCGTCATCTCGGGTGGCGCCGAGCTCACAGACCGCCTCCGGGGTGACGCCCTCGACTCGGTAAATAGCGGTATGTCCACCGGAAACCAGCAGCGCAACGAACGGGAGCGCGGGCAAAGTCGGCGCGTCCGCGCCCCGCCGTAGCTGGCACGCGAACAGGTGCCCCACCAGGTGGTCGACCCCCACGAGCGGCTTGCCGGCGGCCCAGGCGAGGCCCTTCGCGAACTGCACGCCCACGAGCAGCGCGCCCACGAGGCCCGGGCGACAGGTCACCGCCACGGCGTCCACGCTGGCGAGCGTCGCGCCCGCCTGCTCGAGGGCCAGTGACACGACGTGAGGGAGGTTCGTCAGGTGGTCGCGCGACGCGAGCTCGGGGATGACCCCACCGTACGGGGCGTGGAGCGCGACCTGGCTCTGCACGACGTCCGAGAGCACGCGGCCCTGCGCGTCGACGAGCGCGGCCGCGGTCTCGTCGCACGAGGTCTCGAGGCCGAGCACGAGCATGGGCGAGGCTCCGCCCCACTTGCAGTTGACCGACGCGAAGATGGGCACGGCCTGCGCCGTATTTCCTGAGGGCGAGCGCCAGGTCGGAGCGGTCGCGGAGCGTGCTCACGAGCTTGTCGCACGCGCCTGGGCAGAAGCGCACCTTGCCGCCCTCGCTCGTCCAGCCCGTGGGCTCGGCGCAGCCCTGCGAGGGCTTGATGGAGACCGTCTGGCGGCGGACGGGATCGTAGTACGAGACCTCGGCCTTCGTCGATGGCCCCCTTCGGCGCGTCGTAGAGACACGAGGTGAGGTCGCGGGTCACCTGGCTGAACGCGTCGGAGCCCTTCACCTGGTCTTTGCGCGAGTCGTAGAGCTTCAGGTTGGTGCCGGCGGACGACGCCGCCTCCACGAGCCCGGATCGGCCGGGGCCGCCGAGTCGCCGAGGAGCAGCGCGTAGGTGTTGAGCTTGCCGCGCTTGACCACGTCGACGAGCTTGGTGCCCGCGGTGCACTTGGTCGACGCGAAGTCGCGGTTGCCGAGGATGAGCACGCCCTTGCGGCTGAAGCTCGCGAAGGTCGCCTCGTTCAGCTTGGAGTAGGCTGCGTCGAGCGCGGCGTCGAGCTTCAGCGGGGTGGCGATGGGCTCGAGCACCGACTTCTTGGAGACGAAGTCGGCGATCTTCAGCGCGATGGCGGTCTGCGCCTTCAGCGCGGGCTGCAGCGGGACGTCGAGCGTGGGGAACACGCGGTTGGTGCAGTCGACGCCCTGCGGGATGATCTTCAGGCCGAGCTGGGTGGCCTCGAACGCGGGATCGGCGAGCGAGAGGCCGAGGGCGCGCGACACCGTCGTGTCGCTGTAGAAGTCGGAGAGACGCACGGAGCCGTCCAGCAGCACGAGGAGCGCGTTCGGCGTCGCCTTGATCTCGAAGGTCTGACAGACACCTTCGCGCGGCGTGACCGTCCCGGCTTCGTTGCCGGCCATCAGCTTGTTGGCCTCCTTCTCGCAGATGGGCTGCCGCTGCGACTTGGACTGGCAGAGGCCGGCGCTGAGCAGGCCGCTGATACGGTGCGCGGTGGGGTTGCCCTTGTCGTCAACACCCTTGACCAAGTCGCACAGCCCGGGGGCGAGCTGAAACTGCTGGGGCTTGGCCGGGTCGGGGACGAAGTAGCCCTCGTCGGCGTCGAAATCGAGCACCTCGGCGACCTCGCCGCCGTCGAAGAAGGCGCGGACGTTGAGGCCGTCGCCGTCCTTCGGGATCGCGGGCGCCGGCGCCGGGAGCGAGGGCGCGCCGGCCGAGCCCGCGCGTAGAGGCACTTGGCGGGATCGAGCACGAACGGGGTCTGCCCGGTGGGGGTGATGCACCGCTCGACGCTGAAGCACGTGGTCGCCGCGCCGTTCACCATGGCCTCCGAGAACTCGGTGAGCTTCGCGGGGTCGGCGTCCATGGGGGCGCAGCGCCCGGCCTTGCAGGTCTCCTCGGACTTGCAGTCGATCTTGTCGAAGCACGCGAACGAGAGGGGCATCGGCAAGAAGATGATCTTGTCGGGGAGTAGGTCTGGCGGGTCGAGCGGAGGATGCGCCCCTTCGCGGCGTTCGTGCCGAGCTCGATGCGCGTGTTCACGCAGTCCGCGAACTGGTCGACCGCGGTCGACTCGAGGCGCTCCTCGGAGTAGCCAGCCACCGTGATGGTCACGGGGAGACCGCGGTTGTCGGCGCTGATCGGGAGCGCTGCCGAGCGTCTTGGGAGCTGCACCTTGCCGTCGTAGACGCGGTAGCTGTCGCACTTCACCTGGGTGCCGCCGACGAGGACGTCGACGCGGATGGTCTTCAGGTCCTTCGGGACGCGCACCTGGGTGGAGATGCCGGCGACGAACTCGGTCTGCTTCTTTCCTTCACAGCCCGACCACGCGAGCCCTGCGAGGGAGATGATGCCAAGCGTAACGGCGCGACGGAGGCTCATGGTGCAAACTCTCCAGAGGGGCGGGAGACAGGAGGATAAGGGGAGAATATGGGGCGAGAGGACGAGGACGAGGCCTACTGGTGCTCTACGATGAAAGGCGAGAGCGTGCCACGGTACGGCTCCTGGTCCTTCGGCGCGAAGAGCACGGCGGCCGCGCCGATGCCCACGCCGATGACCACCACGGTGCCGATGAGCCACGGCACGAAGCTCGGCTGCTTGTCCTCGTTCAGCACGGCCGTGACCGGGCGCTCGCCACCCTTCGGCACCTCGACGTCGAGGTTGAAGGTGTAATATCCATTCTTCTTGGCGGTGACGACGTGGGGCCCGCGTCGACCGCGCCCTCGAAGCGGGTCGACCTGACGACCTTGCCGTCGATGAGGATGACCGCCCCTCCGGCTTGGTGGTCAACACGAGCTTGCCCTGGCGCTGCTCCTTCGAGAGCCCAAGCGTGACGGCCGCGGACTCGCCCTCCTTCAGGAACACCGACTGCTTGGCAGTGGAGAAGCCGGGCGCCGACGCCTCCACGACGTAGGGCTCGGCGCGCACGACGAGGCGACCGGTGTACGGCGCCGCGCCCACCTCTTTGCCGTCGACGCGCACGGTGGCGTTCGGGGCGCCGCTCACCTGCACGGTGACGGTGGTGAGCTGGCCACCGCCTCGAGCTTGAGCCTGATGGGCTCGGGCTTTTGCCCTGCGGGGCGAGCGGACGGCCGCGGCGTCGATGAAGCCGGCTTCTTCGCGGCGAAGTGACGCTCGCCGATGCCGACGCGCTGCGGCGGCAGCGGAGACACGCCCACCTCCACGTCGTCGACGAAGACCTTCGCGCCGGGCTGGACACAGTGATGGGCACCTCGACGACGAACGTCCTGAGGCCGGCCGCGGTGTCCTTCACCCGGGTCTCCTCGGTCGCTTCGAGCTTGACCGCCCGCGGCCTCGGCGAGCTCGCCGCTCAGCGTGGCGATCGCGCGGGCGTACTGGCCCGTGTTCTTCTCGCAGATGGCCACGTTGAAGAGCACGCGGGGGTTCTTCGACTCGTTGTAGACGTCGAGAAACTCGGTGCGCGCGGCGCCCCAGTTTCCGGCGCCGAAGAGCACGAGCGCCGTATCCCATTTGGAGTGCACCGACGCCGGCAGGTCCTCGCGGATGGTCTTGGCTTCACCTTGGCGGCCTGAGGCTGGGCCAGCGCCAGGGGGGAGCGACGCGGCGAGGACCGAGCCGAGGAGTACGCAGGTGACCGCGCGCTGAAACGGAAGTCGAAGGAGGGATCGCATCGGGTTCGTTCTTCGGTCGGGGTGCGGAGCAAGCGGGCGGCGGACGGCGCGCGTCGCGGGGATCGCGCGATCCCGCGAGCGGCGCACAGGTGCTCCCCCTGGTTGTAGCGGAGGATCGCGCGGAGCGGGGTAAAATCCGCAGGTTGATCGCGCTCACGAGCTCACGAGCTCACGAGCTCACGAGCTCACGAGCGCGAATCCCAGGTTGCGGGCAGTCAGCGACGCGGTATCTCCCCGCGGGCTGAAGCCCGCGGGTGCGTGCAGAGATGGGACCTGCAGAACCGGTCAGTTCGCCAGGCCCTGCTGGACGGCCCGCAGCGCCGACGAGACGGGCTTCGCGCTCGGGGCGCCCGGCGAGGTGGCGGCCTTGGGCTGGCCGGCCGGGTTGGTCGGGCCGCTCGAAGCCGTGGCGCTCGGCGCGGCGCTCGCCACGGCCGACGGCGGGGGGGCGACGGCCGAAGGCGGCGGGGCCGCGGTCACCACGGCGGACGCGACGCCTCGCACGGGGTCGGGGGTCGCCTGCTGACCGCCGCTCGGCCGCGTGACCAGGATGGCGACGACGACCGCCGCGAGGGCGATGCCCGCGCCCGTGAGCAGCGGCTGGCTGGGCTTCCTTTGGCGGCCTCGGAGTCGGTGGTCGCGAGCGTGGGCGCGGGCGGCGGCGTGGTGACCGACGCGACCGCTATGCTCGGCCGCGCGAAGGGCTCGGCGGCGTCGCGGGTGCTCCGGTGAGACACGCCGACGGGCTCGGCCATCGTGAGCCCGTCGTGGTGGCTCGGCGGGCGCGGCTTCGGCTCCCCAGCACGATTGTGCCGGTGGGGCCCGAGGGCATCTCGACCTTGCGCTCGAGCGGCGGGACCGGCACCAGGACGCCCGGTCCGAGGCCGACACCGCCCCGCGACCAAGCTCCGAGAAGGCGAGGGCGGACGGGCGCGATGTCGCGCGAGTGTCGCCCCATGTCCTCCGGTGGCACGTAGGCCCGCATGCGCTGGATGTGGGCGCGGCCCCGCTCGTCCGCGTAGGGCTCGAGCGCCTCGGCCATGGCCAAGGCGGACGAGTAGCGCGCGTCAGGTCGCGGGCGAGGCCCTTGTGAATGACGGCCGCGAGGCCTCCGGCAGGTGCGGCGCCAGGGTCTCGAGGGGGTCGGGATCGCAGGTGAAGAGCTTGAAGAGCAGCCGGTGAGCTGGCCGCTCTCGGTGGAGAACGGCGTGCGCCCGGAGAGGAGCTCGTACATGATGACGCTCACCGAGTAGACGCTCGGTGCGGCCGTCGACCTCTTTCGGCGATTTCCCGCTCGCTCGGGCGACATGCAGAGCGGCGTGCCCAGGGCGGAGTGGGTCTGCGTGAGCGACTCGCTGCCCGGGTCTGGACTTTGCTGATGCCGAAGTCAAGCATCTTGACGAAGCCAGAGTCACCGTCTTTCGTGACCACGAAGCAGTTCGACGGCTTCATGTCGCGGTGGATGATGCCGGCGGCGTGCGCGGCCTGGAGGGCGCGCAGCACCCTGGAGCGCGTACAGAACGACCCGCTCGGGCGCGATGCCCGGGCGCCCTCCGCCTCGAGCACCTGCGCGAGATCGCGCCCGTCGAGGCAGTCCATCACCAGGTAGGGGCACCCGAGGGCAGCTTCCCTACGTCGTCGACCTTCACGACGGGTCGCTGACGATGGCCTTCGCGGCCACGCCCTCGTTCAGGAACCTGTCGACCGCCCCGGGCACGTCGACGTTGCGTCGGGTTGATGAACTTGATGGCCACCGGCGCGCGCAAGAGCAGGTGGTACGCGCGCACGACGGCGCCCATGCCGCCTTGCCCGAGGATGCGGTCGACCTGGGTATTTGCCGTCGATGACCTCCCCGGGCTGGGGTAGGCCGACTTTGATCAAAGGCCACTGGAACAGCCACAATAGGGGAGGGTTGGCCGAGGATGCCAGGTGCGCGGATTTCTGGGCGATCGAAGAGGCGCTTTTGGCTATAGGTGGCCGCCATGAGCAAGACGCCTAGCGACTCGCTAACCCCACCCGCGGCCACGGTCGAGGCGCACCGGATCCCGCGGCAACGCCCGACGCGATGGACGCGAAGGCGCTCCTCGGCGGTGGCGAGGCCTGCATCGCGCACCAGCACAAGAACGGCAAGCTCACCGCCCGCGAGCGCATCGAGCCGCTGCTCGACCCCGGCTCGTTCATGGAGATCGGGAGGTTCCGTCACGTTCACCGCTGCACCGACTTCAACATGGAGAAGCAGAAGGTGTTGGGCGACGGCGTCGTCACGGGCCACGGCCTCGTCGACGGCCGGAAGGTGTTCGTGTTCGCCCAAGACTTCACCGTCTTCGGCGGCTCGCTCTCCGGCGCGTACGCCCAAAAAATCTGTAAGATCATGGACATGGCCATGAAGGTCGGCGCGCCGGTCATCGGCCTGAACGACTCGGGCGGCGCGCGCATTCAAGAGGGCGTCGAGTCGCTCGCCGGCTACGCGGACATCTTCCTGCGCAACACGCTCGCGAGCGGCGTCGTGCCGCAGCTCAGCGCCATCATGGGCCCGTGCGCGGGCGGCGCCGTGTACTCGCCGGCCATCACGGACTTCATCCTGATGGTCGAGAACACGAGCTAATGTTCATCACCGGGCCCGAGGTCATCAAGGCCGTGACCCGCGAGGAGGTCACTCGGCAGGACCTCGGCGGCGCCGCCACCCACGCCTCGCGGAGCGGCGTGGCCCACCTCGCCTCGCCGAGCGACGTGCTGGCATCGCGCAGCTCCGGGAGCTCTTGTCGTTCCTGCCGTCGAACAACACGGAAGACCCGCCGGGGAAGCCACCGACGACCCGGCGCTTCGCGAGGTGCCGGAGCTCGACGCGATGATCCCCTCGAGTCGAAACCGCCCTACGACGTGAAGGAGGTCATCACGGCGGTGGTCGACGACGCGCACTTCTTCGAGATCGCGGGGCGGTACGCGCCCAACATCGTGGTGGGGTTCGCGCGCGTGGGGGGCGACCCGTGGGCGTCGTCGCGAACCAGCCGGCGGTGCTGGCGGGCGTGCTCGACATCAACGCGAGCATGAAGGTCGCGCGCTTCGTGCGCTTCTGCGACTGCTTCAACATCCCGATCATCACCTTCGTCGACGTGCCCGGGTTCCTGCCCGGCACCCAGCAGGAGTACGGCGGCATCATCAAGCACGGCGCCAAGCTCCTTTACGCCTACGCCGAGGCGACCGTCCCCAAGCTCACCGTGATCACTCGCAAGGCCTACGGTGGCGCCTACTGCGTCATGGCTTCAAGCGCCTCCGCGCCGACGTGAACCTCGCCTTCCCCACCGCCGAGATCGCGGTCATGGGCCCCGAGGCGCGGTGAACATCGTGCGCAAGAGCGATCGCGCGCGCCGCCGATCCCGCGGCCGCGCGCGCCGAGTTCACTGCAGACTACAAGACACCTTCGCGAACCCTGCTGCCGCGGAGGCTCGGCTTCATCGACGAGGTCATCCACCGCGCACGCTCCGCGCGCGGCTGTCGCGCTTGCTCGACCTGCTGAAGGACAAGCGCGGCTGGCAACCCGCCGCGTGCGGCACGTACCGCTCTTCTGAGGCGGCCGCGCGGCGGTTGGTAGTCGGAGGTGCATGCACCTTTGGCCGCACGAGCGCGGGACGCGAGCAAGAGCTGCAAGTAGCGGCTCCTTCAGCCAAGGCGCGCCAGCCCACCCCCAGCCAGACTCACCCCTTGGGCTCGCGGAGGGACGGCACGTGGAGGTCGTCGAGCATGCGAAAGAACGAGCCGTCGCGGGCCCACGCGGCGCGACTGCGCCTGCTCGTCGCTCAGGGTGGCGCGCACGCGGAGCGCCTCGACGCGCAGCTCGCCAGCGGTGGGCCACCGCTGCTCGCGGTCGTAGGCGAGGCCTGCGACGAGGGTCACGAGGCCGGCGGCGCCCTCGGGGCGGGGCACCGTGAGGGAGCGCGCCGGCTGGTGGCCGCGGCGAACCAGGCCGAGTAGTCGTCCTGGCCCTCGTGGACGCGCTCGCCCACGAGGCACTGGGAAGAGCACCGCCCCCAGCGGGAAAGACGTCGGCGCGCCCGTCAACCACGCTCGCGCCCTGCGCCTGCTCGGCGCCATGTACGTGGGGGTGCTGAGCAGCGACCCGGCCGCGGTCTTCATGGCGATCGCGCGGCTCTGCCGACGCCGAAGTCGAGAGCTTCACGCCGGCCACGGTGGGGAACACGTTCGGGGCTTGAGGTCGCGGTGGACGATGCCCGCGCCGTGGACCTGGCTCAGCGTGTCGGCGAGCGCGATGGCGATGTCGGCGCCGCCGATCGTGAGGCACCCCCTCCTCCGCCAGCCGGTCCTCGAGGGTCTGGCCCGCGAGGAGCTCCGTGACCAGGTAGGGGCACCGGTCGGCCTCGAGACGCCGTCGTCGACCACGACGCACACGCCGGGGTGCTTCACGCTGTTGGCGAGGTAGGCCTCTCGAAGAATCTCGCGACCGCCACGTCGTCGGCGGTGAGCGGGCGGTGGAGGACCTTCATCGCGAAGCGCGCCCGCGGTCGTCGGCCAGCGTAGACCGTGAGTATCCCGCCGAGGCCGATGATGCTCCTCGAGGAGGTACTTCCCGCGCGTTCCGACGCGCCTGTCCTTGGGTCACGGGTGTCGCCATGCGCCCCTCCTGACGTCGCCTCGGAGACCAGGCTACCACGCGGTGCGCGAGCTCGGCGCGGCTCGACGCGACGTCGCCACCTCGCCGCGCTCGAGCACACGGTAGAGCCTTGGCGGCTGAGGCCGAGGGCGCGCGGGCGGCTCGCGCTTGTTGCCGTCGGCGTCGGCGATCGCGCGACCCACTGACTCGCGGAGCTCGGCCTGGGCGCCTCGCGCGCAGCGCCGAGAGCGTGGTCTCGCGGAGCTCGGGCTTCTGGCGCGCGGACCCTCTGCGGGCGCGCGCGCCATCGCGGCGGCGATGTCGGGGCGGCGATCAGGAGGCCGTCGGCGAGGCCGTCCGCCGCGCGGAGCACGTTGCCGAGCTCGCGGACGTTCCTGGCCACGCGTGCTCGGGAGAGAGAGGTGAGCGCCGGCACGTCGAGCGTGGAGCCAGGGTGCTGGGCTCGCGCGGCGAGGAGGGCCCGCGCGACCAGCGGGATGTCCTTCCATGCGCTCGCGGAGCGAGGGCACGGGCACGGTCAACGCGGCCAGCCGGTAGTACAGGTCTTGCCGGAAGCGCGCCCCGCTCGACGAGGCCCGGGGCAGCGCGCGGTGCGTCGCCGCGACGACCCGGGAGGTCGACCTTGCAGGCCCGCGACCCCGAGCGCGCACCTCCCGGTCCTCGAGGACCGGAGCAGCTTGACCTGCATTTGTGGAGCCATTCAGCGACTTCGTCGAGGAAGAGCGTCCCGCCCTCGGCCTCGACGAAGGAGCCCGCGGCAGGCGCGCTCGGCCCCCGTGAACGCGCCGCTCGTGGCCGAAGAGCCTCCGCCTCGAGCAGCGGCTCCGGGCACGGCGCCGCAGTTGGATCGCGACGAAGGGCCCTCGGGCGCGCTCGGAGATCCTGAGTGGACGAGGCGCGCGAACGGCTCCCCGGCGCCGGTCTCGCCGAGGAGCAGCACGCTCGCGGCGCAGGGCGGCGCGCGAGGGCGCGACGCTCCTGAGAGCGGGAGACTCGCCCACGAGGCCGACGCTCGTCATCGCGCGCGGCGCACCGGCTCACTGGACCTGCGCGTCCGCGGCTGTGGAGGCCCCTGCGGGCGCTGCTCGGCGAGGCGGCGTTCGATGCGGCGGAGAAGGCGCCCGGAAGGGCGCGGTGCTCGGTGGGCGTGCAGTCGACGAGGCGAGCGCAACACGGGCAGCAGCGTCGCGCGGGCGAGGCTCCCGATCGGGTCGGGCTCGCTCACGAGGGCGGCGCACGCCTCGTGCTCCACCCGGCCCGCCGCGCCGCTCCCCGCGATCGCGAGCGCGCCGAGCCAGCGGAGGAGCCAGGCGCCAGGCGGTCCGGCGCGCGCCGCGAGCGCGAGGGCCTCGGCGGCGTGTAGGCGAATGCCCGCGTTCGCCTGAGGCCCCAGCGAGAGATCCCCACGCGCTCCGCCCTCGCGCGACCGCCGAGCGAGGTGGGCGTCCGCGTGCGCTTCTCCAGCGCGAACCGCACGGGCCGCAGCAGCGCGGGGAGCGCGAGCCCCTGCTCGGCGAGCGCGACGGCGCGACGCGGGTCGCCCGTGCCCTCGAGCGCGAGCGTCGCCTGTCCGCGGCCCGGCCGGAGCACCAACGAAGGCCTCCGAGAAGCGGCCCAGCGGCGCGGCACGCCCGCCAGGTTGTAGAGTACACGAAATGCGCGCGACGGCGGCAGGTCGTCGAGCGGCGTCGCGAGGAGCAGCTCGAACGCCTCGCGGGCGCGCCTGTGATCGCCGAGCCGGCCGAGCAGCAGCGCATGGTCGGCGAGCACCACCCGCTCGGTCGCGGGAGCTTTCGCGCGGGCCGCGAGCGTGCGCGCGCGGGCGGCGTGCTTGAGCCCCGTGATGTACTCGCCGGCCGCGCGGCGCACGTCGGCGAGCACGAGCTCCCCGAGCGCCTCGTCGCGGTACGAGCGCGCGGTCCGGGCGACGCGCACCGCCTCGGCCGCGACGCGCTCGGCCTCGGTCGCGTCGTCGTCGAGCAGGAGCGCCGTCGCGAGCAGCCGGCGGCTCGCGGCGCGGGCGCCGTCGCGCGGGTCACGATCGGCGCGCGCGCCACCGCGCGCTCCACCGCGCGCGCGTGCCGCGAAAGTCTGCGCGGTCGAGGGCGGCCTGCGCGGGCCACGAGGAGGTCCTCGCAGGTGGCGCCCGGGACGGGCGGCCCGCGCGGCGCGGGATCGTTCGCGGGACATGTGTCCGAATGGTGGACACTCTCGCGCGGCGCGGTCAAGTGGGTTGACGGCTTTGGGCGGGCCCGGCTACTCGGCCGGGGAAGGCGCCTCGCTCGGGCGCGCCGGCGACGGCTTGATGCCGAAGATGCGCGCGAGGTGGCCCTTTGTGTTCTCGATCGTGAGGTACACGACGGGCACGACCACGAGCGACAGGATCGTGGAGCTGATGACCCCACCGATGACGGCGATGGCCATCGGCGAGCGGAACTCGCTGCCCTCGCCGTTGGAGGTCGCCGTCGGGAGCATGCCGGGACTATCGCGCGCTGGTCATGAGGATGGGCCGGAGGCGCTCCGGGGCCCCGCCGCGAGGATGGCCTCGAGGCGGCGTGTCGCCGTGCTCACGCACACGCACGCCGCGCGGTCGAGCAGCAGGATGGCGTTCTTGGTGACGAGCCCATGAGCGGGATGATGCCGATCATCGCCCCATCGCCATGGTGCGCTGCGCGATGAACAGCCCGTGAACGCGCCCACCAGGCCGAGCGCGAGCGTGAGCATGATCGTGAGCGGGGTGCGAATGAAGCTCTCGAACTGCGACGCGAGGATGAGGTACATGAAGATGATGCCGGGCCCATGGCCGCGCCCATCGAGCCGTTCGTGTCCGGTCAGTTCTGACGGATCTGCCCGTGAAGTGGTAGCCTCGCGCCCGGGGGCAGCTTGATCTTCGCGAACGCGGCGGTAGCTCGGGCACGATCTCGCCGAGCGACGGCCCATCGGTCGAGGCCCAGATCACGAGTCTGGCGCTCGCGGTCCTCGCGCTCGATGACGCTGGGGCCCTCGCCGCGCTCGACCGTCGCGGATCCGCGTTTTCCCTCGGCCGCTCAGGGTCTGCACGGTCGTGGTACCGCCGTCGTCGACCGTGGCGCGGTCGCCCGACCGAGGCGCACGCGGATCGGCACCTGGTCTTTGCCCTGCCGCATCTTGCCGGCCTCGTCGCCCTCGAAACCGAGGCGCGGGCGCGAGGGCGATCTGCGCCACGGGGACGCCGGCGCGCGCGGCCTTGTCGCGTCGACGCGCACGCGGACGCTCGGCTGCCCGGCCATGTTGGACTGGAGGTCAGCCATGCCGGGGATGGCGCGCATCGCCTGCTCGAACTCGTGGGCGGGCGGGGCGAGCTCGTCGTCAGGTGGCGCCCCGCACCTGGACCGTGATGGGCGCCTCGGTGGCGGCGCCCTCCAGCGAAGGGCGGGTCGGTGACGTGATCTTGGCGCCGGGCATCGCGGCGTACGCGATGTCGCGGGCGCGGTCTTTCAGGTCGGCGAGCGGAACGTCTCGGTTGGCTCTTCGGCACGGTGACCACGCGGCCAGCGCACCTTGTTCACCTCGCCCGCCGCCGGAGCGTAGAAGCACGGTGATGAACCTTTGGTCCTCGAGCACCTTGGAACCCGGCGGGGAGTGAGGGCCGCGCGGTCTCGTCGAGCTTGGTGCCGGCGGGCAGCTCGGCCTCGAGCACGAACTGGCCGCGGTCCTCCTGGTTGACGAACTCGTTGCCCATGAGGCCGGCGACGGGGCCGATCGAGAACAGCGCCAGGAACGCCCCGAGCCCGACGACGATCTTGTTCCGGAGCGCGAACCCGAGCACGCGGCGGTAGACGCCCTCGATCCCCTCGAAGACGGCCAGGAACGGCCGCGTGGGGGGCATGAACGGGTCCTTCGCGCCGGCCGCGTGCGCCTTCGGGAGAAGCGGCTCGAGAGCATGGGGTCGAGCGTGAACGCCACGAAGAGCGACACCAGCACCGCCGCGGTGACGGTGAGCCCGAACTGGCGAGAAGAACTGGCCCAGATGCCGCTCATGAAGCGCGACGGGCACGAACACGGCGACGATCGTGAAGCGTGGTCGCGAGCACGCCGAGCGAGATCTCGCGGTGCCCTCCTGCGCCGCGCGCCGGGCTCCTCCCCGCTCCAGGCGCTTCGAGATGTTCTCGCGCACGACCACCGCGTCGTCGATGAGGAGCCCGATCGCCAGCGAGAGCGCCAGCAGCGTCATCGTGTTGAGCGTGAAGTGCAGCGACCACATCACGAAGAACGTGGAGACCCGCTGGTCGGCAGCGCGACCGGCTGATCAGGTCGAGCGCAGGTCGAGCATGAACAAGAGGATGACCAGGATGGCCATCGCGCCGCCGAAGAGGATGGCGACCTCCACCTCGTGGGCGTTCTCGCGGATGACCTTCGACTGGTCGACGATGACCGAGGCCCCTTGTACCCCTCGGGGAAGGTGCGCTCCAGCCCCCGAGAGCTTCGCCTGCACGCCGTCGGCGACCCGCGACGGTGTTCTTGCCCGACTGCTTCACCACCTCGAACGACACGCCTGCGAGCCGTTCGCGCGGATGCGCATGCGGAGCCTTCTTCGTAGCCGTCCTCCACCTTAGCGATGTCGGAGAGCGCACGCTCCAGCACCGTCCTTCGTGGTCGCCACGATCGTGTCGCGCATCGCCTCCACCGTGTGGAAGGCTCGCCCACGGTGCGGACGCTGATCTCCTAGCGCCCTCGTCGAGTGACCGGCCGGAACGTTCAGGTTCTGCGCGCGCAGCTGCTGGAGGATGGCGATCGGCGAGAGGTGGAGCGCGTCGATGCGGGCCAGGTCGAGGTCGACGTGCACCTCGCGCTCCGCGCCGCCGAGCACGTTCACCGCGGCGACGCCGTCGACCTGCTCGAGCGAAGGCTTGATGACGTCGCGTGCGAATTTCGCGGTCTCCGAGAGCGAGCGCCCGCCGCCCTCGAGCGTGTAGGTGATGACCGGAGCTGCACCCACATCGATGCGGCTGATGATGGGCTCTTTGGTCTTGGTGGGGAGCTTGCCGGGTCTGCGCGACGCGCTCGCGCACCTCGGTGGCGGCCTGCTGGATGTCGACGTCGAGCTTGAAGAGGACGATGACCTGCGACGCGCCTCGCGCGAGTAGGTCTTCACGCGGTCGATGCCGTTCAGCGAGACGACGGCCTCCTCGAGCGGCCGGGTGACGAGCTGCTCGACCGCGCCGGGCGCTGCGCCGGGGTACGGCACGGTCACGGCGACGACGGGGAACGCCACGTCCGGGAAGAATCGGTCCCGAGCTGGGGTGTAGCCCATCACCCCGAGCACCATGAGGGGCCAGGGTGACCATCACGGTGAAGACCGGGCGATTGATGGCGATCGATGATATGTTCACGGGCAGATCTCCAGAGGCGTGGTCTGGCGCGTCACTTTCTCGGGCGAGGGCGCGGCGATCTCCACCGGGTCACCCTCGTTGCAGGTCGTCCAGGGGTCAGCACCAGCTGGTCGGTCGGCGCGAGGCCGCCCGTCACGATCCACGAGCCGTCGGTGTCCTGAAGCTGGATCACCCGCACGCGCTGCGCCTTCCCGCCCACGACTTGCACCACCCTCGTTCTGCGGGCCGACCCGCCGCGCGGCGGCTGGCACGCGTAAGGCCACTTCGAATTGCCGTCGGTCTGCGCGCACGAAGCCGGTAGCCGGCGACAGCTTCGTGCTCGCGTCGGTGGGGACCTCGATCTCGACGGGCGCGCGGCGCGTGGCCTGGTCGAGCGAGGGCACGAGCGCGATGACCTTCCCCACCACCTTGCGCCCCTGGTAGGCGACCGTGACGGTCAGCCGGGCGACGTGCCCACGTCTTGCTCGCTCAGCGTGGCGCTCAGGCGGAAAGCGCGTCACGTCCTCGAGGTGAATCAGCGGGACGCCCCGGGTTCACCACACTGCCGATCGCCGTCGGGGCCCGCGTGACGACGCCCGCGAAGGGAGCGACGATGGAGTGCATGCCGGCGCCCTGCTGCGCGAGGTTCGTCGTCGCGCGCGCGCCCTCGAGCTGGGCCCGCGCGAGCGCGACCTGCTGCCGCGCCTGCTCGGCCTGGGCCTCGGGGATCGACTTGGTGGCGATGAGCGCGTCGGTGCGGCGGAGGTTGTCTTCCGCGATGGCGAGGTTCGCCTCCGCGGCCTTGGTCTGCGCGACGGCCTGGTTCACCTGTGCGCCCGCGCGCGAGGCGTCGAGCACCGCGAGCAGCGCGCCGGCCTTCACCGTGTCGCCGGTGGCGACGTTGAAAGCTTCACCAAACGTCCCGGGGTCTCGGAAGCCGATCTCGGCCTCTCGCCAGGGCTTCAAGGCGTGCCCGTGAGGCTCGACCCGCGGCTTCCAGCGCATGGGGGTGGGCGACACGACGAGACCGGCGGGCGCTTGGCCAGCGCGGCGGCCGCGACGGTGCCGCTCCTCCGAGGTGTCCTTCCGCTTCTGGAGGGCCTGCGTCACCTGGAGGCCCACGATCCCCGCGAGGCCGAGCCCGGCCAGGAGACCGACGATGAGCACGACGCGGCCGCCGCTCTTCGAGGGCGCGGGCGCCTCGGACGAGGTGGTGGGGTAAGAGTGTCCGGGCTCCAACTGGGGCTGCCTGTGCATGGTTTTCTGTGTAGTTTCGTGCTTGTGGCGGTGGTGACTGGGGGGCCTCAGCTCGACGGTGCTCGGCCGCGCGGCGCCCGCTGCGCGCCTGCCGCGCGCGTGGCCTGGACTCTGAGGTCGGCAGGGTCACCCGGGAAGCGTGGGCCCTCGGGATCGTGCGCTCGCGTTGTGGTCGGCGGTGAGCCCCAGCGCGAAGATCGCGCGGTGCGTGGCGAAAGCATCCAGTCGGCGCAGCGGAGGCTTCCCGCTCGCTCGCGAGCATGGCCTTGGAGATCCTCCCGTGGGCGCCCACGATCAGCGTCGCGACGAGCAGGGGTCGAGGTCGGCCCGGTAGAGGCCGCAGCGCATGAAGAGCTCGCGTTGACCCAGCCCTTCGCGTCTGCTTGAGGAGATCGCGGTGAAACACGCCTCGAAGGGGTAGGCGTAGTCGCCCCTTGCAGGTGTGCGAAATGGCCAAAATCGCTGATTTGCCACAAGAACTCGAAGAGCCGACGTTCTCGTCGACGCCACACTCCGCGATGTCTTGTCTTTGCTTGCTGTCGAGCAGCTCAGCCGAAGGGCTGCGCGGCAACTGCCGCGTAACCGTACGCGAGGAACGCCTCCACCACCTGGAGGAACGCCTCCTCCTTCCCGGAGAAGTGCAGATAGAACGCCCCTTCGAGACGCCCGCGAGGCGCGATCTCTTCGACCTTCGCGGACTCGGGAGGCCCTTCTTGGCGAAGACCTCCTCGGCGGCGCGGAGCAGCGAGATGCGGCGGTCGGATCGGCGACGCGAGACATTGTGACCGGCTGGTCAGTTATAGGCACGCTTCCGGGGCGGAGGCGCCAGGGCGACACATTCGTCGCCCTCTCTTTTGGCCCACCCCGGCGGGCGCGTGCGACCACCTACTCCGATGACCAGTCGTGCCGCACCCGGAGCCTTCGTTGATCCGCAAGGCGCCGCGAGGAGCCTCGCGAAGGGGCGAGGCGAGCGCTTCTCGACCGCGCACGTGCGTCGCGGCGCTCTCGGCCAGGCCGGGGACGTATCGCAGCCCTGGCCGACAGGCGGCTCGACGGCACGCCGCTGCTGCGGGCCGCGCGCGCGACCGACGGCTCGCCCGACGCGCTCCTCCGCGCCGTGACCCGCGCGCAAGACTTCGCGCAGCGGGCGGTCCAGCGCGCCTTGCTCGCTCGCGCGGCGAGAAAGAACCGGCCGGGCGCCGAACGCGCTGCATCCTGTTCGCGCTCTGCCAAGACACCACGTCGGCCGCGTACCGCGCGATGGTCCAGTGCGGCACCGACGTCTCGAAGGTGCGCCCCCGGCGCTCCAGCTCGCGACGGGCGAGCCTGCCCCGAGGCCTTACGCTGCCGCCCCCAGCCCCCCAGCGCCCAACCCCCAGCCCGACGACCCAGCTCCAGCGTGCTCCAGCGCCGCTCACGAGGACCGCGGCCCCCACCCGCCCGGCGCCGCGCTCTCCGGCGGAGCCCCGGGCCTCAGCCGGCCCCACCTCGCTGCCAGGAGGGCCCGGCCCGTCGTGGGGACGCGGGCGCCCCACGCCGCGGCGGGCCGAAGCGCACAGCGCTGCCCCGCGCACGGGCTGGGATCCAAAGCAGTTTCCATGCCTTACGCCTTGGTCGGACCTCTCAAGCTTCCCGCGAGGGCGCTTCCGACCCGGTCGTCGGGCGCGACGAGGAGGTCGGAGCGTACGCTCGACGTGCTCGCCAACCGCACCGCCAACAACCTGCCTCATCGGCCAGGCGGGCGTCGGCAGACCAGCGTCGTGCGCGGGCTGGCCCAGCGCATCGCCGCGGGCGAGGGTGTGGCGTCGCTCGATGACCGGCTGGTCATCGAAATCGAGCCAGCCCTAGCCCTTGGCCGGCACGGGCGTACAGGCCGCCTCGCCGCGAAGCGCCTCGGCAGCTCCGCGCGGAGGTGAAGCGCGCAGGCAAGGTCGTGGTGTTTTTCGACGAGGTGCACACGCTGTTCGGGCCCGACGCCGGCGACGAGGCCCAGGCCGGCTCGAAGCTCGCGTTCACGCGCGGGGGAGCTGCCGTGCATTGGCGCGACCGACCGGGGGAGTACCGCCGGTTCATCGACGGATCCGCGCTCGCGCGGAGATCACCCCGGTCGAGGTCGTCGAGCCGGCCCGGAGGAGAACGTTCCTCGCGGTCGAGCAGGTCGCGCCGCTCTACGAGGCGCACCACGCGGCGAAGTACCAGCCGAAGGACGCTCGCGCGGGCGGTGACCTGAGCGTGCGCTACCTGCCGGGCCGCGCGCTCCCGGACAAGGCCATCTCCATCCTCGATCTGGCGGGCGCGCGCGCCGCGCGGGCGCGGCAGCCACGAGATCACGCCGAGGGCGTCGAGGTGGTGGCGGAGCCTGTCGGGCGTGCCCGAGAGCGGCGCCTGCCCGGGGCCGACGGCGACCGGCTGCTCCGCTTGGAGCAGCTGCTCGCCGAGCGATCGTGGGCCACTCGTCGGCCCTCGCGAAGGTCGCCACGGTGCTCCGCCGCAACGCCTCCGGGTTTCCTGCGGGAACGCCCGGTGGGCACCTTCCTCCTGCTGCTCGGCCGGGACCGGCGTGGGCAAGACCGAGACGGCGAAGGCGGTCGCGGAGTGCCTGTTCTTCAGCGAGAGCGCGATGACCCGCATCGACATGAGCGCGAGTACGCGGAGGCGCACGCGGTCGCCCGGCTCGTCGGCGCCGCGCCGCCCGGGTACGTGGCCAGAGCTTCGGGGGCCAGCTCACCGAGGCGGTTCGCCGCAGGCCCTATCAGGTGATCTTGCTCGACGAGATCGAGAAGGCCCACCGCGACGTGCTCGAGGCCTTCCTGCAGGTCTTCGACGAGGGTCGCCTCACCGACGGGCGCCCGGGCGCACGCGTCGATTTCACCAACACGGTGCTCTCCTCCTCACCTCGAAATCGGCGCGCACGTCTCCGACGACGAGACCCGCGAGCGCGGCCGGATCGGCTTCGGCAAGCGCGGCTCGACCCCTCGGGACGCCACACGCCATGAAGAGGCGATGGCCGAGGCCGCGCGCGCCAGGCGCCGCCTGAAGCAGGCTATACAGCCTCGACGAGGTGCTCGCGTTCGCGCCCTCGAGCCGACGTGGCCGGGTCGCGCAGCGCATGTCGGGGCCTCGGGCGACCTCGGGCGGCAGCGCGAGGGGTGTCGCTCCACGATCTCCGAGGACGCGATCGAGGTGCTCCTCGACGCGGGCGGCTTCGACCGTACGCTCGGCGCGAGGCCAGCCAGGCGTACCCTCGGGACGCCTCGTCGAGGCGCCGTGGCCGAGATGCTCTCCTCCGCGGCGACCTCACGCGCGGGGCGACGCGGCCCAGACCGGCTCGAGCGCGACCGCATGTTGTTCTGCACGCGCCGCGAACCTGCGCCCCGCGACGCGCCGCTCTCGATCTCCCTGTAGCGCGACCTCGGCTCCGCCGGCGCCCGCCACCCCGCGTTTGGCGCCGCTGTGCGTTCGGGCGCACGCGACGCGTGCTGCCGAGGTGTTGCGGGGTGCTCTGGTGTGCGCTAGACGGCCGCTCCATGGACGCTGCACTTGTTTCCGCTCTTTGGGTCCCTGCTCTTGCTCCTCGCCTGTGGCTCGACCAGCGGTGTCCCGACCGGAGGCGAGGTCAGCGACGAGTCACGGCCGGAACGGAGGACGCCCCAGGCGGACGGCCGGTCCACGTTCTATTTCGCGCGCCACGACGATCGCCGCTGCGCCTCGCCCTAAGGCGGCGGCGCGTGGGTCCGACGCGTGACTCACCCCTCCACCCGCTGCTCCGACGGCACCTGCCAGGCCGAGTGCGCGTCCCGGAGACCAGGCTCCCCGCGGACGTGCGGCCGAGGTCCCCACGGCGCAGGCGCTCTACCGCGGGCAAGATCGGCACCAAGACCTACTCCGGGCATCGGCCGCTTCAGCGTCTTCCAGGCGACCGGAGGTGTGGAGCCCCGACGCCGACACGGTCGACGATCCATCGACGTCGGCGGGCACGTCCTATCGCGTCGAGGCGTCCGGCGTCGTGGGTGGGTGCGCGCCCCGCCCCAGCCTCCGGCAGGGCAATAAACTCGACCGCCCGCCTGACGAGCCTCACGGTGCTCGATCTTCCGGCGCCGGGCACCGCGGCGCAGCACCGCGCGGCGGCGTCGGCACCACCTCGGCCGTGCTTCGCCGTCGGGACGAACATCCCCGCAAGACGGGCTGCAGCTCACCGCGACTCCAGTACTACCGCCGGCGTGCAAGCGGTCGCGCCGGTCGAGGGCGGGGCGCCAGACGGCGACACCTGCGCCGACACGAGCGAGTGCGCGGGCGGCTTCTGGAGTGCTGCTACCCGTGCGGCATCCAGGGCTGCGAACGCCGCATTGCCGCCTGCGCCCGCGGCTGCCCCCCGTTCCCCTGAGCTTGTGCTCCTGAAGTCGCCCAGATGCGAATTCTGGTCTCGCCAGCCCGACCCTCAAGGGGCGAGCGTGATGGCGCGCTGGTAGCGCCTCGCGACGAGCGGGATCCGGAAGGATTTCGGCAGGTTTCCCCGAGCACCGCGGGCATGTGCCTGACGTCTGCGGAGGTCGGCCGTGGCTGCCGTGAGCATGCGAGAGGGGCCTGAACTCGCGGCGTAGCGCGAGGTAAAGCGCGCCGCACCGTAGCCCGTCGCGTCGTGACCGCCGAGGCCGAGCACCGCGAAGTAGTCGCCGTCTTCGACCGGCGCATTCGAGCGCACGCGGGCGCGGATGGCCTCCTCGTCGAGTGGCGAGGATATCGCCTTCGGGGACGTCGTCTGCGGTCGCGCTCGCGGGCGCGGTCGCGCTCGAGCCGCTCTCTCGATTTGCGCCGACGCGGCGCAGTGTAGCTGAGCGCGCACGACGACGAGCGCGGCTAGCAGCACGAGGGCGAAGGCGATGGGGAGCGCGTCGGCGTTCGACCCGGAGGACCTCGGCCACGGTGCGGCCCTTCGCCGCGTCCAGCGCCCGCGGGTCGTCGGGGCGAGGTGGGCCTCGACGACGAGCTTCGCGTTGGGCCCGTCGGCGAGCTTCACGTCCACGCCGAGGCGCTCCCGCCGCCACCGCGGATCGAAGACGCTGCGGACCGCCTCGACGAATGTCGCGACGCTGGGCGCCGCCAATCACGTTGGGCCTTAGCCCCCAAACGCCCCGTGAGCTCGACTCCAGCGTCGCGGGTGCCACCCGCCACACGCAGGCACGCCGCCAAGACCCCACTCTCGGCGGCGGGGGGCTACCGGGCCAGAGTTGGTCCTGCACGAGGTGGCCGTGCGTACAATTAGCGCCGCCTCGGGTGGCGGCCGTAGGGAGGCAGCTTGGGCCGAAGCCGCGGGCGACGTCACGGGGCAGCTCAGCCCCCGCTTGGTTCAGGAAGGCCACCAGCGACTCTTCCTCCAGGCTCGAGGCGGCGGTGACGATGTCGCCCCTTGCGCAACAGCACATCAGCGACGGAGGGTGCCCTCCGACGCGA
>JADKKK010000014.1 GCA_016720545.1 Myxococcales bacterium | reverse complement strand
G
Organism: Myxococcales bacterium; assembly: GCA_016720545.1. Taxonomy (NCBI): domain Bacteria; kingdom Pseudomonadati; phylum Myxococcota; class Myxococcia; order Myxococcales; species Myxococcales bacterium. The sequence goes on along the minus strand of JADKKK010000014.1, from coordinate 143,669 downwards.
AGCGGCGATAGAGTAGGCGCTCGGCCGCGTACGCGGCGAGAGGGAGCGGGATCATGGAGCGCTACGACGAGCACCAGTTCAGGGCCAAAATCGACGCCGCGCTGGGGCGGATCCGCACGCTCCTCGACAACACCCGGAACCCGCAGTACCCGGCGGACGTCCCGCACGGCTACGACGACAAATACCTGCTCGCGGAGCGCGTGACCGAGCTCTCGATCGCCGCGCTCTTTCAGTGCCTGGAGGTCGTGGGCCTCCCGGAGGAGGGGCGCGTGACGCTCCGACAGTGGGCGGAGACCCGCTCGGTCACGCTCCGCCTCGAGGCCCAGGAGGACTGCCGCTTCCTCCGTGAAGAGACCCGCACGATCGACTCGCCCGAGGTCGTGACCGAGGCGCGCGGCTTCTTCGGCAAAGACAAGATCACGAGCAAGGTCGTCACCAAGGTCACCGATTACTTCTGGAGCTTCGACTTCTCGTATGCGCTCGTGGCCTATCAGGGCAACGAGCCCGACAAGCCGCTGACGCTGCTCGCCCGCATCGGGAGCGTCGAGCTCAAGACCGGCGCCAAGACCACGCCGCGCCCTCTCGGCGTGGTCCGCCCCCCCGTGGAGGTCAACGTCACGTGGCTCTTGGGTCGCCTCGACGCGGAGTCGCGCCCCTCGTTCGCGATCGATCGCACGGCGAAGGCCTGCCACACGCCGCGTCGCAACCCGCAAGTCGAGGCCGCGCTGGCCGCGCTCGAGGAGCTCCACGGGTGGTGCGCGCGGGTGTTGGCCTATTTCCAAGGGGACCTCTTCCCGGCCCAGCCGGACCACGGCCGCGATCTCTCGGCCATCCACGCGCGCGACGTGTTCGTTCCTGTCCTGCCGCTCTTCGAGGGCGGCCCGGACGAAGGCCGTCGAGTGGGCGAGGGCGACGTCTTGCCCGCGACGTTCCGGAGCGCGTTCCTCGCCGAGGAGCGCCGCTCGTTGGCCGAGAAGTGCCGGGCGCTCTCGGCCGCGTTCCCGTCCGACGGCGCGATCCTCACGGCCGTCGAGGGCGGGCTGCTCGTCACGCTCCTCCACGCGCGGGAGGTGTGCCAGCAGTTCTCGTTCGCCGTCGACCACATCGAGGACATGCTGCGAAAGCAGCTGATCGCGGCCATCGGCAAGGAGGTGACTCCCGACGACTTCAACGCGTACATGCAGTTTCATCACCAGAAGCTGGTGAAACCGGAGTACCGCCCGCGGCCGTTCTCGTACGCTATCCGACGCCCCGACCACTACCCCGAAGGTGTGCTCACGGTCGAGGCAGAGCGAGGGAGCGCGATGCCCGATCCTATCTCGACCACTGTGGCGAGCAGCGCGGCCCGCCACCCCATGAGCTTCGCCCTCGACGCCTCCACGCGGGTGTCGTTCCTGGGCGAGCGCTTCCTGCACGCGTGGATCTCCCACGAGTTCTCGGGGCAGTCGGGCCTCTCGCTGTCGCTCGTCGCCCGGGCGCGCCAGTTCAGCAGCTTCATCTTGATGGTCGGCCGCATCGCGTCCGCGGACGTGTTCGAGCCGCGCCACGCGGTCATCCTGCAGAACAAGGACCTGTTGAAGATCCCGCTGATGCTCGAGCAGCTCCCCACCCCGAAGGAGTTCCGCGACGCGATCGAGTCCCTCTCGCCCGAGCAGCAGCGCTTCGCCAAGGCGTTCCGCGGCATGCAGCTCGAGAGCACGCTGTTCGCCGTGTGCGTGGTCCAGATAAAGCCCCAGCTCGAGAAGCTCCTCAAGCTCGAGCCGGACAGCCTGACCAAAGAGATCAAGCTGACACAGGAGCTCTTGAGTCTCTTCATCGAGTACCAAATTCCGAGCGATCTCCTCTCGTACGACGGCCCGCCCGAGGCCCCGCCCGCCGACAAGCTCGCGCGAGTCGCCGAGTACGTCGGGAAGATGTTGCAGATGATCCACGCCTCGAAGCAGCGCGAGATCGCGGAAGAGCAAGAGCGAGAGGCCCTCCGGCTCGCCGAGCTGAACCGATCGACCCCCGTCTACCCCTCGGCGCCGGTCTCGCAGGCCATGGCCTACCCTTCAGCGGGCCCTGCGGGCGCGCCCCCGGGCTTCGGTGGGCCGCTTGGCGCGGCGCGCGGTGGACCGCCGCCGCCCATGATGGCCGGCTTCGCGCCTCCGCCCCAGGGGCGCCCCGGCGCCCATGATGGCGCGGATGTCGGCCCCTATGCCGCCCGCACCCGCGCCCGCGCGGCCGCCTGCGCCGCCGCCTGCGCCTGCGCCGTCTCCGGTCACCGCCGCGCCGGCCCCGCCGGCTCCCGCGGTCGCCCGGGGGTTCGCCGCGGAGAGCGGCGCGACCGCGGGCGGCGACGTGGTCGACTACACCTTGCTGCCCGCGCTGCTCGACAAGAGGTTCGAGGAGCTCGACGAGGACGGCGCGCTCCGCGCGACGATCTTGCACCCCGGCGATCGCTGGACGCGCACCGCGCAGAAGGGCCTGCTCTCGGAGCCCGAGGAGTCTCGCCTCTCCGCGAAGCAGCAGAAGGAGGAGAAGAACCGCGCGTTCGACCTCCTCGACGCGCTCACGAAGTCGGGCGCGCTCCCCATCGACGACGCGACGCTGCACGTCGTGCTCGCCGCCACGCACGGCTTCGATCGCACGCTCCTCGAGACCGTGATCCAAGACAACGTGAACCCGATCGAGAAGGTCGAGCGCTCGCTCATGATCGTAGGCACCACCATCCACGGGCGCCCCGCTTCGGAGCTGCTCGCCGACGATCAGCGGGAGCGCTTCCTCGCGTCGTCGCCTCGCCTCGGCCTCGCGCCGGCAGCGCCCGCGGCGGACGACCCCGCGGAGGGGTAGACCACGCCGCTCCCGACGAAGCCGAGCGGGCCGGGCGGGTGGACCGTAGACCACGCCAATCGCACTAAGAAGCAGCGTTCTTGCGCCTGCATGACCCTGCAGGCTCGGGGGCCGTGGTACGCTCTCGGTATGTCCGGGACCAAGCCGAGCTGGACCGGGGGCCGCGTGCGGAGCCACCGCGAGCTCGACGCGGCGGACCAGGCCTTCTGGGACGACGCGGGCCCGGCCGCGCGGTTCGAGGCGTGCGTCGAGCTCTCGCTGACGGCCTGGAGCCTGAGCCACCCCGATGAGCCTACCCCCCGATTTGATCGAGCTTCTCTGTGCGCTCACGGCGGCCGGCGTGCGCTTCCTGGTCGTGGGCGGGCACGCCGTGTCGCTCCACGCGCGCCCGCGATCGACGAAGGACCTCGACCTGTGGCTCGACGCGGCACCTGAGAACATCGCGCGCGCGTGTGGCGCCCTCCTCCGCTTCGGAGTGCCCGAGGTCCTCGTGGCCGAGCTGCGCTGCGCGCGATCCGACGAGATCGTGTGGCTGGGTCGCGCCCCCGCGCGCGTGGACCTGCTTCAGGAGCTCCCGGGTGTTACCTTTGAAGAGTCATGGCTCCGCCGGGTGACGGTCGACCTCCCCGGCGGACAGGCGACCTTCATCGGCGTCGAAGACCTCCTCGCGAACAAGCGCGCGGTGGCGCGGCCGCAGGATCTCCGGGACGTCCGGGCGATCGAGCGGCGGCAGCGCGGCCCCCGAGCGAGGTAGTCCGTGCGGGCGCAGGCGAAGGGCGGGCGAAGGGGCTCGGGTGCTCTCACGTGAGGCAAGAGGCTCGGGAGGCTGCGCCTCGCTGAAGGGTCCGCTGTCCGGGCACACTCAGGTAGGCTCGCGGCGGTGAACGACTCCCTTCGCGCGGCGCGCCCTTGGTCGATCCAGCTCGCGCTCGGATCGCTCGGGGCGGCGTTGATCCGCGTGGGACTGCGCCTCTTCGGTCGGGCGCTGGCGAAGCGCGACGTGCCGTGGCTCGTCGGCCCCACGGGCCCCGACGGCGAGATCGGCGAGCGCCCCTACGAGCTCGTCGCCGAGCGTGAGGGCCTCACGATCGACCGCGAGCCCGCGGACGCCGGGCTCGTGCCGCGGTTCGAGGTGCTCGCGAGCGACGGGTTCGACCCGACGCAGACCGACGCCGAGGTGCGCGCCTTCTACGAGCACACGAGCCGCTACGATCTCGACGTGTGGAGCGAGTCCCCCTTTCCGGGGCGGCTCTTCCTCTGGCTCATCGTCTCGACGGTGAGCCGCACGATGAACCAGCTTAATTTCCCAGTGTTCGGCCTCGACATGAGCCGGGGCATGACCAGCGAGGTGTGGCCACTCCGGGACGCAGGAGGCCAGATCGTCCACACGGGCTGGTACCGGCGCGTGAAGGACTCGGGCCGCGTGGTGTACACGGGCTTCTACACGACCGTGGAGATCCCGGGGCGGCGCGGGCGCTGCGTGAAGGTGGTGTTCCCGCTGCCCCGAGGGAACGCGACGGTGATCCTCGCGCCTGGGCACGACGAAGCGGGCCGCTTCACGCTCACGTCGGCCGGGCGCTCGTTCGGCGACGCCGGCTTTTACCGTGTGCTCGACCTCGACGAGGGACGCCTGAAGGTGAGCCACCTCACGTCGCTCCGCGAGCACTTCACCGTGTACCGCGACGACGACGGAGAGCTTCGCTGCGACCACCTCGTGAGGTTCTTGGGAATGACCATGTTGCGCCTTCACTACCGAATGCGCCCACGGGCCTGAGGCCCCTCCCGCGATGCCCGCCGTACCCCGCTACGCCCCCTTCACGCCCGCGTCGTCGCGCGCCTCGAAGGCCGCGCGTGGCTCGAGCGCGAAGCGGGACACCAAGTGCGAGCTCGTTCTCCGTCGCGCGGTCTGGGCGCGCGGCCTTCGCTATCGGGTCGACCTTTCCGGGCTCCCGGGGCGACCCGATCTCGTCTTCACGAAGGCGCGGGTCGTCGTCTTCTGCGACGGCGACTTCTGGCACGGAAAGAACTTCGAACAGCGAATCGCCCGCCTCGAAGATGGGCACAACGCCCCGTATTGGGTGGCCAAGATCACGCGCAACGTAGAGCGTGACATGTCCAATACGGCACAGCTCGACCGCGACGGCTGGCGGGTCCTGCGCTTCTGGGAGTCGGATATCCTGAAGGACGTGGACCGCATCACCGACGAGATCGTTGCCGTGGTTCGCGGCGCGTCCGGCGCACCGTCAGGCTGAGGCGCGTGCCTCCGCGCGACAGCGGCGCGCCCTGCCCTGTGCCGGGGTGGGCCGTATGCTTCCCCCTCGCGCAGGTGGTACTTCATCGGCACTTCCTCCGGCGGCTTGGCCTGAGGGATAGTGTCGCTGCGCGTCGGCATGAGCTTCACGGGGCCGCGTGCGGGGGAGCCGAGCAACTGCGCGCGAATCGCCCGTCCGATCACTTCGCCCAGAAGGGACGGGACGGCGTTGCCTATCTGACGTTGCGCCGACAGGAGGTTTCCCTGAACGCGAACGTTGTCCGGCATGGTCTGGAGACGACACATCTCGCGCGGGCTGAGTCGCCTGTTGTCCCAGTGGAACGGACCGGCGGCCGGTCCCGGCTGGGCCTGCACGGTCCATGAAGGGCGATTCTTTGCGAGCTTCAGGAGGAAGGTCCAATAGTGCCGGCGCCACCCGAACAGCTCCCGGCCCGGCTTCAGACCGGCGAGCACCGCGCGTTCTTGGCCCCGCGCCGTGTGCCACAGGTAATTCTGTCCCTCGGGAATTGAGGCGAGGAGGTCGGCGAACTGACCGCGCATCGCAAGGTCATGTTCGGTGTCTCGCTCGACGTCGCGCAGCACATCCCATGTGGTGTGGTAGGCCTGCGGCGTCGTGAAGAGATCCGCGTGCGCGTCTCCGTGAGTAGCCTCGGGGACCACGAAGTCTCTCCCGTCTCGCGCGCCGACCAGGAGCAGCCGCTCTCGGTGCTGCGGAACGCCGAAGCTCGCGGCGTCCACCGGAAGCGCCCGAACCTTGTAGAGGCTCTTCGTTCGCTTGTTGATGGCCTCGAGGCCCTCCGTGAGCAGATCGAGCCCCTCGCCCTTGCCCTTGAAGTCGAGCCCTTTGACGTTCTCAAGAAGAAAGGCCCGGGGCTTCGCTTCCTCGAGCACGCGCAAGTACGCGTCCAGCGTCTTCGAGCGCGGATCGTTGAGCCGCGCCGAATCGCCCCGAGCCCAATACCCCGACTTCGAGAACGGCTGACACGGCGGGCCTCCGATGACGAGATCGATCTCGCCTGCGCGCGCTCCGGCGGCCTCGAGCATCTCCTCGGTCGGCACGTCGAAGATGCTCCGCTCGATCACGTTCCACTTCGGACGGCTGACCCGCAGGGTCTCGCAGCTGTCGTGGTCGATCTCCACGCAGGCACCCGTGTGAAAGCCGGCCGCCTCGAGGCCGTAGTCCAGGCCGCCGGCGCCGCTGAAGAGGCTGATCAACTTCGGCTTGCCCATGGTCTCCTCGCGGTCCGAAGGACCTCGACGTTTGTACAGGAACTGTAGCGCGCGTCGAGCCTCCTTGCGACGTGTTTCGTGCCCGTGTGGAGGAGCTACTCGTCGCCGGGAAGGATCCCCTCGAAGAACCCGCCGAGCTCGCGAGCCGTGCCGAAGGACATCGCGGTCGTCGTGGAGAGGTCGACTACGAAGTGGACGTGCTTCACCTCGGCAGGGAGCGGTTGCGGAACGGTGGGCACCTGGCGGGCGTCGTAGATTCGGAGCTCACGCCGTGCCTCCTCGAGGGCGAAGCGCCGGGACGCAGCCTCCCTCCAGTCTCTTCCCAAGCTCTGCGTCACGATGGTCTCGAGGCGCCGCTTGAGCTCGATGTCGTGGTCCACGCGCGCGAGAACGGCGTCGCAGAGATCGCCCACGGTCTCGCCGTCATCGGACTCTCCGACGACGAGCGAAGCCAGGAGGGTGCGACCCCCCGGGGCCTCCTGAAGCTGCTCGAGTCGAAGGGCGTGCTCGCGCATCCCCGTTCCGCAGCTCTTCACCTCGAGCCTTGCCGGGCCTGCAACGAAGTCGTGGAGCGCGCGAGGGCTCGAGTGCCAACTTGCGAGAGCGAGTCGAACGTCCGCGCTCCACAGCACGACGGCAAGCTCGCACCAGAGCCCCTGGATCGTCTGGCTCGCAGGTCGACCGAGGGCGCGGAAGAGGTTGACGTTCTCGTCGAGGCGAGTCTCCAGCTCTCCTTCGGTGAGCTTCGCTGCGCTGGTGTCGAGGAGAGCGACGGCGATGCGAAGAAACGCCGACTGCAGCCCCTCGTCCTTGGTTCGACAGACCAGGGCCGCGAGGGGTTGGCGCCTGCGACCGCCGCGACCGATGACCTCCAGCTCACGCGGCGGCTCATAACGCAGGTTCTCGAAGTGTCGCGGATTCGACGCCTCGGTTCGAACGACGTCGATCAACAACGCCAGGTGTCCCTCGTGAGACACCGCGAGGCGACAGCCAGCGCACACCGGATCCCCGAGCCGAAACGACCCCTCGCCCGTCGGCAGGGACAGTGCCCGGAACGCGTCGAGGCTACTCAACCCCCGTTCCCTCCCGCCACTGCGTCGTGCTCGCGCGGCACGTACAGGGCGAGCCCGCGAATCTCACGCGCCGGTCCGTCTTGCACGTTGACTCGATGAATCTGAAGAGTGATCGTGCCCTTCACCACCAGGTCCTTGTCGGCCTTGGTCCCCCCAGTGGCTGCTGATGAGCGACCTTGATGAAGAGTGAGCGCTCCCGTCTTGTCGGGGGTCCGCTCTCGGGGCTTGCCCGCGTTGTCGATCACGACAACCTGGACCTTCTCTGCCGGATTTTCTGTCCGCGCATCCGAGAGACTCACCAAGTGGGCATACCAGAGCGCGGTCTCACGAGGCGTCTTGAAGTCGAGGAGGAGCGACGAAAGCAGCGCGTCGACCGTGGTCGTCCCGACTCGGAATCCGCGGGAACTCTCCCGCCGTGTCGGCCTTCAGCTTCAGCGTCTTGAGGAAGGCATCGATGAGATCCTCGTTGAACGCGAAGGCCTCGTCGTCGACGTGCGGGTAGCGCTGGACGAACCAGTGTTTGTCGCGCTTCACGCGGAAGAGTGGGTCGGAGAGTACGTTGGCTCGCGTCGGGCGCATCTTGGCGTCCAGGAAGAACGCGCGCCGCCACTCACGAAGAGGTCGCCCGCGATGCTCCCTCAGCTGACGCCGAACATCCCGCTCGTGGACCACGTAGTTCCTGTAGGCCGCGTGCACGTCGGGGTGCAGGTAGATGCGACAGAGCGAGATGTAGCTCGCCTTGTACCCAAAAAAGCGAGCTCGTTGCTGGATCGTGTCGGCGTTCCAGCCGCCCGAGTCGCGCGGCATGTAGGTTACCGTCAGGCCCTCCACCGTGTAGCCACGATTGAGCTTCTCGCCGCCGACGAGAATGTGATCGCCCGCGTTCTTCCAGTCGACCTCGCTGCCGTCCTCGGAGTTCACTTTCTTCGCCAGCGTTCGCGACAGGGTGAGCCTGAGCTGCGGGAGCAAGCTCTCGAAGGTGGGCAGATCGTCGGCCGTGCGCTTCAGCTCCGTGTAGCCCGCCTCTATCTCGCTGAGCGTGTCCTCGCGATCCGGGTCCCCCTCGCGGCTCAGCGACTCGCTCCAGCGCTTCTGGATCTGCTGAGCCCAGAGCATGAACTGGGCATGGTCCGCGTTGCGCGCGCTCGGATGGATCAGCATCGAACGCGTCGTCGGCTTCCCACGAACACGCGCCACGGCGCAACCGACGAAGAACGTGGCGAGCGCGTGGATGAGCGACGGAGGCGGGCCGTCGGGGGTGCTGCCAGGCTTGAACTGATCGTCCACCGGGATGTCCAGAACGTGCGGATGGCGCTTCTTCTCGGGGAAGAACGTCATGCCACCCGTGTAGCCGTCGCCGGGCTCGATCAGTTCGGCGAACTCGGGCGAGAGCATGTCGTCGATGCTGATGAGGAGCGGAGCCTGTGGTGTTGCCGTGTACTGTAGGTACGTGTGATTGGGGAGTGCCGCGCGGATCTGCTGAATGCGGACGTAGGTGCGTGAAGGGTCGTCCTCGCCGCCGACGTTGAGGCCAGCTTGATCGGCTTCATCGTCCAGAACGAGCGTCGGGATGTCGGAGAGGCTCTCCTTAGCCAAGAGCGCGCGCAGCCACTCGAGATGGACGTGGTTCTTCAGCACGGAGAGGAAGAGTGTTCGCTGTTCCTCTTGCGGAAACGACTTGTCGCGCCACTCGACTACCGCTTGCCTGAGAGCCTGGGCGTCCGACGTCCGACTCTTCCCCTCGTCCGAGTTGATGATGAGCCAATGCTCTTTTCCTCCCGCGGCCGCCCGCAGCGTGTCTCGAAAGCGCTTCGAGTTCTGGCGGAGGAGGTTCGTCGTGACACCGGCGAGCAGCACGATGATGCGGCACCCGTTGTCGCGCGCGAGAGACGCCACGGCCATCATCGACATCGTCTTGCCGCTCTGCACGTACCCGACGACCAATCCCGTGCGAGACCCCTTCTCGGTCGTGAACGGTTTGCACCGCTTCACGATCTCCAGCGCCTCGTCGCGGACGCGCTGGAAGGCCTCGGGCCCGGCCAGACTTCCCGTCTCGACAAGGTGATCACCGAGGCCCTGCGTGGCCGGCCCGATGGTCGAGTTCATCTTCGCCCCTTTGGCGCCCTGCACGGGGCGTGCTTCTTCGTCGCTCATTCGTCCTCGCTCGTTAGGGCGTCCGCCATGGGAACACTCGAGAGACCTTTTCTGAGGAGCTCGTTCGCGTTGCGTCGAACCGCTGCGCTGCTCTTCACGCCCTGCATGCGCGCCTGCCACTCCCCGATGGCCATGGCTACCGCGAGGCGAAGGACCGGGTTGAGGGCGCGCTCGTTGTCGTTCAGGTGATCCTCGCTGAAGGCGTGGTCGAGATTGATGCGAATCTGCAGGTGTTCTTGGCCGTCCTTCTCGACGGTCCGTGCGTCGAGCCAGTCGGCAGCCTTGTCCCGCACGAGCTCGAGATGCACGTCCCACTCCCGATCGCCGTCCACGGTCATTCGGAAGGCCCGCTGCTGGAACGCCGTCTCCCCGGACTTGAGCTCACTCGCGGGCGGTTCGTCCTCGAACACAGGAACGCGTGCGGTCTGTGGGCATCTCCGTCGAAATCTCGAGTGTCGCGGTGGCGGCCGCAGCTGCGATGATGGCCTCTCTCCCAAAATCGACGGGCAACATTGAGGCGCTCTTCTTTGCTCGGTAGCCGTTGGCCTGATCGAGGAGAGGCATCTCCTCTTCGTCGAGAAGATTGCGTATTGCGTAGGCGATGTCTTGTTCGTCGTCACCCCACTGGATACCGTCCTTTGTGTGTGTCACGTCGAAGCCTTCGACGTAGAGCTCTCCCACGAGCCGCTGCGAGGCGAAGCTGTTGTGCGCGCCGAAGACGGCCCGCGGGCGGTAGGCCTCGCCGACGCTTCCCTCGATCAGGCGTCGGCGTCGAAAAACCGAAGCCTGCTCGAGAGTGCTTTCCGGCCTCCATCAGGCCCGCCCAACCGGTCACACGGCGTGAACCGAGCTCGACGTCAATCTCGCGTCGCCACTCGCGGGGCGGCTCGTGCGGACGGGCGTAGAAGGGAGCCACGAGCAGCTTCGGCTGAACGTAGGCAAGCTCCTCGGTCTTCCCTGAAGTGGTCACGCGAATTCTCACGGTGCCATCGGCGATCAGGAGGCGTAGATGCTCGCCAGGTGCTCCTTGACTTTCGCCAGGGTCGAGCCGCGCGGGCGAACCCGCAGGTCCCGCATCGTGACGACCGTGAAATGGTCGTCAGCACGGCTCTCGCGCGTCTGGATGGGGAGATGGTCGAGGCCCTCCCTCGTGATCTTCGGCACGTCGAACGAGATGGTTCGCTCCACCGCCTCGTCGATCGGTGAGGTGCGAACCGACCACTCTTTCGCGAACCAGCACGCGGCCGCCTTCATGCCCAATCCGAACTCGCTCAGGCCGCTCGCATCGGACGGGGGCGTGGCGGGACTGAAGGCCCGTGGGAAGTCTTCGAGACGTATGCCCGCAGCGCGGTCAGTGACCGAGATCTCGTCCTCGTCGAGATTGACGTCCACGATGAGAGGTCCAGTGCTCCCTGCGGCGACGAATCGCTCGCGATGGTCGAGAAAGCTCTGGACGGCGTTGTCGACGAACTCCGCAAGAGCAAACCACGGCTTGTAGTTGAGGCGCGCAAACGCTGCGAACATGCCCGCCTTGGGACGAATCTCGACGAGCGCGGTTGATTGCGGGGGAGCAAGGGTGCGCAACGTCGCGCTGGCGGACGGTAGCTTTGGTCGCGCCCACACTCCCGGATCAAGGTGTCCCCAACTTGCATCGTGAGAGAAGGCGTCCAGGTAACGCGCGATGGATTCCGGACGGAAGGCGTATATCGTCTCCCCGCTCCCGCTGACGTGGCTCACGAACCCGATGTCGGCGGCCTCCTCGAGCAGGCTGAGCGGCATGAAGAGGGAGAAGCGCGTTGTGCGATCCACGCGACGGTACGCGTCGAACGCAACGATGACCGCGCGACGCATGCCCTGTTCCACCCAGACCCCGAGGAGCAGGCAAGGTCGCCCGGGGGTCGGCGAGATCACTCCGTCTGCCACGGGGTTCTGAAACCGGCGTTCGAGCGGATTGCGACCGGTGTCGCCGATCACGCGAACATGAAGGTCGGCGACGAGCTCTTGGCCACCGACACGGAGCGAGCATCTTGCTGGCCAATATCGGTGGACGTCGTCCACGATGAGCCGAGAGGCGAGTAGCTCGGCGAGTACCTCCGGACCGACCGAAGTATATTCCGGTGAAGTGGGGGAGGCGATCGCGCGCTTGTAGCACCGATCGGTCTTCCGGCGCACCGGATCCCAGCGCGTGCTCCGCCTCCATCCGGATTGGATCAAGAACTTGCCGAGTCGGACTAGGATTGCCTGGGTTCTTCGATTGGTAGCGATGCCGAGCAAATTGCAACATTCGTCCAGTGACACTTCGTTCTTGTCGACTGTATACACAGCCAGATTGCTCAGATCGAAGGTGTTGTCAGCCTGTGACGAGTCCGCAAGCTCATTGACCTCTTTGGTCGTCAGTTGAAGCCCACCGCCCTCCAAGGCGGAGATGTCGTCGATTGGAATGCGAGCGGCCTTGTGCCGCGTGTAGCACCTCTCGGTCGCCCGGCGCACCGGATCCCACCGTCTGCTCCGTGTCCATCCCGCGTGGTCAAGAATTTGCTAAGTCGATAGAAGGTTCTTTGTGTTCTTAGGCCGGCCGGTACGTTGAGAAAGGCAAGGCACTCGTCAAGTGAAGTCTCTGTCTTCGTGTTTAGGTATGCCTGGAGCTTGCTTAGGTCATTGCCCTGGCTAGCATCTGAGGGGCCGGTAGACTCGAGGTCGTCATCGTCGTCATCATCGTAGCTAGAGGTTTCGGTCGCGATTCGCTCGACGAGCTCCGCCTTCTCTTTGCCACCATCGTCGAGACCGAGCACGCGACACACCTCCTTGAGCCGAAGTCTGGGCAGGTCTTCGAGGACCACGGCGAGCGGAGTGCGAGCTTGGTCTACAGCACGCCGAAGGCTCGCGAAAGAGCGTCGATCGCCAGCCAGTTCGAGCTTGTCGGCGACATCCGCAAGTTCGGCGTGCTTGAGAAGCTCAAGTACCTGCGTGCGCCAAGGCGTCGCCGAAGCCGCTGCATCGGGATCCTCTTCGGTGTCGCCGTCCGAGGCGGCCCGGCCCCATCAGGCGAGCGATGATCGGGGCCTTCTCGCGTCCGTCCTCGGGGAGGCCCAGCGCGCGGCACATGGCCTTCAGCTCGTCCCGCGTCAGCCGCCCGATCACTGTCGAGAAGTCGAGACGACGGGCGTCGGCGAGCGCCTGAATGAGGCCATCTCTGGCACGACGGTCGGCAACTGTTAGCCCCGCGGCTTCTACAAGATCGCGAAGGCGGTTTGCGTCGAGGGCGCGGAGCGCGCGCTTGCGGCCGGCGAAGGTGGCAAGGGTCATGGGTCGTAGCCGGCAGGGTACAGCAAGCGCCGCGCCAGTGCCTGCAATCGCGCTCATGCTGCCGCCGCGAGAACGGCCTGACGGCCGTGTGGTGCGGCCGTTCGGTGGTTTGCAGGCAAACGGCGGATGGCCGCGATAGCGACACCGTCGCTGTCGCTGTCGCGTCCGAGCTCCGCGTGGCGCGCAGGAAGGCGTCCACGTGCAAGGCGGGCAGCTGGGGGCGCATCCGGTTCCAGACGACACACGGTCTTGCTAGCAACGACCATGCCGCGTTGAATGTGCAGAAGCCTGAGTCGGTGGACTCTCTGGCCGGGCCGGCCGGAACGTCCGCGTTGCGTCCCCGGACACTCGGCCGGCTACAGGGGCTCGATTTGCCCGCTTGAACGTCGCGGGAGCCTCCGTGTCCTGCGCCACTGTTTGGAGTGGCGGCACACGGAGGTCACGTGCTCGGATGCGTCGCGCCTTCCACGGGCTCGCGCTCGCGAAAGGCTCGCCACGCCTCCTCGGGAGACTCTTGGTTGAGACGTCCCCGCGCGATCCAGTCGTCGAGGAACCGCTTCGCCATGGTTACGTGTTCGCGGTCCAGCTTGTTGCGTTCGACGGCGACCACCGCGTCCCAGACGGCGGCCGCTGCGTCGCGTGGATCGTCGCCGAATATCGAAGCGAGGGTGACCGGTGACACGAGCGAGCGGCGCTCCGCGGCAGGACGCGCGAGCTCCACGAGGTCTGCGAGTGCCGCGCTGTCGAGCGCGACGATTTGCCGATCGGCGCAGGCGCTCTGGAGCCAGGTGTCGGCCGTGCACAGCACCGTGCCCTGTGCCTGGTTGGAGAGGGCGCGAACCACCGCGCGATCGTGGCGCAGCACGATCTCGGGTCGCGGGGGCTCCTCGGCGAGCGGTGCGTCGGCGCCGCGATCCTCGACGACCGCCACGTGGATTCCATACCGGCGCAGCACCTTGCCAAGCGCCTGCTCGATCATCGCCTGCTGTTCTCGTTCGTCGAGCCTCGCGCTCGGGGCTCCGCCGAGCGAAGCGACGAAGGCCCGGAACGCCTCGGGCGACGCGTCGCCCTCCGCGCGTGTCGAGCAGAAGTGCGCCACGAAGTAGTTCTTCGACCTCGCCAGGGCGGGGGCCATGCCGATCGCTTCGGCATAGTCGTTTGCCTTGCGGAGGTGCACGCCGATCTCCTCGAGGTAGACGTTCGGCACCACGATCTCGGCTCCGCGCGAGGAGAGCGCGCCGTAGAGGGCGCCCGCAGCCACAGAGGTCGGCCACCGCGGCGCGACGCGGTCGTACTCGGCGCACAGCACGGGCATCGCGATGGAGGCATCGAGCCAGACGCGGAGCTTCTCGGCGCCAAGCACCTGAGCGAGCTCGGCCGCCTCGACGTTCGTGAGCTGAAGGAAGAGCTCGGCCTCGGCCAGGCGACGCGCGAACGGCGCCGCGGCCGCGAGATCGATGAGCTTGGCGAGCGTCGCCTCGACATGCGTCACGTCGAGCTCGCCATCGAGCAGATCGCGGAGCCTCGCCGCTCGACTCTCGCTCTCCCCCGCGGCAGCCCCGACAGCGGTCGCCACGGCGCCGATCGCCGACGCCCGCACGAGCGCCCCGAGCTCCATGGCCACGCTCTCTGCGAGCACGTTGGCCCGATTCCGCCGCCCGTGGGTGCCCTTTGGAAAAGCCGGCTCCAGCGCGTCCGCACATTCGCGCACGAGCTTGCCGCGATCCTCCTCCGCGAGCGCGAGCGTCGCTCGGGTTCGCTCGGTGAGAGCCTCCGTCGCGACGACGCTCTCGTCCTCACGGGTGACGAGCCGCTCCTTCTCGAGGTTTCGGAGCGATCGTAGGACGAGCGTCGACGCGTCCCCGAGACCCAGGACTCGGCCGGCCTTGGTGACCAAGCTAGCCTCCGCGCACCGTCCACCGTCTTGCTCGAGCACAGACGCGACTGAGGCCTTCCCGACGGCCCATCGAAACTTGCGGGGTGCCTCCTGGAAGAGCGAGAACGCGAGCAACGTCTCGTCGCGGATATCGAGCTTCCGGCCCCGCGCCGCGCTCCACCCGGGCAGCTCCCTCGCGAGCAGCTCGAACACCCGGCCCTTCATCAGGGCCTGCGCGGCGATCGAGCGCGCATCGAACAGCCGCACCACGACGTCGTGCTGGGTCCTCATGTCCTCCGCGAGCCGCTCGAACTTCAGGGCCGAGGGGGAGTGCGCACACACGAAGTAGAGATTCTTGGTATCTGGCAGCCGCTCCGGGGCCACCTTCCCGCGCAGCGCGACGAGCTTCTGAACGTCCTCTTCGAGCTTCGTCGCCCAGTCCGCCTCACCCGCGTGCATCTGCACGGCCCGACGAACCAGCGGCTCTTGCGAGAGCACGACCCACGCGTCGACGCCTGAATCCCCTGTTCCGTCCTTGTAGTCGACAGGGCGAGAGAATTGTTCCTGGAGGAAGGCCACCGCGATGGCCTTGAACCGCGACGGGCCGACCTGCCGCACCACGTGGCTCCACTCGTCCAGGTCCATGCCACGGGTCTACCAGCCGGCATCCGTGCCTTCAAGCGAACGCCGCCGCCGTCGCGGTAGCCTCGCGACGGCCGTCGTCCCTGCTACGCTCGTCGAGTGAAGAAGCTCCACGCTTGCCCGAAGTGCAACGGCCGGAAGCTGTGGGTCATCGAGCCCTTCCGTGTGCCCGGGGAGGCCGCCGAGGGGCACGCCGTGCCCCTCGTGCCGCACCAACACGAAGACGAGGCGGGCGGGGGCTTCTTCCGCGTCGCCCGCAAGAACCCGATCGGTGCGGTGGATCTGCTCGTGTGCGACGGGTGCGGGTACTCCGAGCTCTGGGCGCGCGGCGCGCGCGATCTCGTGGAGGATCCGGTCGCGGGGGTGCGCCTGCTCGACTCCAGCGCGACGAAGGCGGGCCCCTTCCGATGATCGAGCACGCCGCGGCGCCACGAGGAGGCCTTCTCCGTGAGGTGCCGCCGTGGCGCGTGGTCCTCACGGGGGTCGCGAGCCTGGTCGCGGTCGCGGGCGGCGCCTACGCGCTCTCGCCGCTCGGCGGCGAGAGCTTCCACTGGTTTCTCATGATGCCCATCGTGGGGCTCCTGGCCGCGGCGCTCGTCTCGCCGCTCGCCGCGCTCGAGGCGCAGCTCTTCGCCCGCGCCGTGCAGTGGTCGAACTTGGGGCTCGGCGTCGTGCTCACGCTGCTGGGCAGCGCGCGCGAGCGCGATCGCGGCGTGCTCCTCGCCCTCTCGTGCGGCGCGGCCCTCCTCGCCCTCGGTCGCGCGGGCCTCGCGGAGAGCGAGCGACGCGCCAAGTTCGTGCCCGCGGCCTTTCGCAGCTCGCTGCTCCTGCTCATGGTGCTCGCGCTCGCCGACGCGCAGACCTTCGGCTTGTTCGGCGCCGCCACGTTCTACGACTCGCCCGCGCTCGGAATGCTCCTGATGGTGGCCGCGGCGGGGCTCGCCGTCGGGTTCGTGCTGCTCATGCGCCTCTCGCTCGTGGGCCTCCTGGTGAACGTGGCGGCGTGCTTCGGCGTCCTCGCCCTCACGGCGGCGGCCTCGCGCCTCGACCAGCTCCGGGGCGTCCTCGCCACGCTCGCGGCGCTCCACGTCCTCGTCGCCGCGCCCACGCTCATTTCCGCGGCGCGCGGTCGGACCGTCGGAGTGGCCCTCTCGCCCCGCGCCCGCTCCCTCGGCGCCACGGCCGCGATCGTGGCCCTCATGGTCCTGGCGGTCGCCGCCTGGTTCGTCCGCCGCTGAAGGAGGCCTGAGCGAGGCCTCGTGCCCGAGTGGCCGATGCGCTAGAACCGGCGCCCGGAGGCTCCCATGGCGATCGTGCTCTATCATCACCCCTTCTCGCGTGCGTCGACGGTCGTGTGGATGCTCGAAGAGCTCGGGGTGCCCTACGAGCTGTCGTTCGTCGACCTCATGAGGGGCGAGCACAAGCAGCCTCCGCTGCTCGCGCTGAACGCGATGGGGAAGCTGCCGGTGCTCGTCGACGGCGACGTGGTCGTCACCGAGACCGCCGCGATTGGCCTCTACCTCGCCGACCGCTACTCGCCCGGCGGGCTGGCCCCCGCGCTCGACGATCCGGCCCGCGGCACGTACCTGCGCTGGGCGCTCTTCGCGCCGAGCGTGATCGAGCCCGGCGCGATGGCGAAGGCGGCGGGCTGGGACTTCAAGCCAGGGCAGGCGGGCTGGGGGGAATACCAGGCCATGCTCACGGCGATGGAGGGCGCGCTCGCGGGGCGTGACTACCTGCTCGGCGAGCGCTTCTCCATGGCCGACGTCATCTTCGGCGGCACCCTGCGCTTCATGCTCCTCTTCAAGATGATCGACGCGAGGCCAGCGTTCACCGCGTACGCCGAGCGGCTCGCGGCGCGCCCGGCGCTCGCGCGGGCCGACGCGAAGAACGCGGCGGTGCGCGAGGCCCACGGGCTGCCGCAGCGCTGAGCCGACCGCGGTCGACCCATGCAATCTGCACGCATCGCGGTGGTGGGCCACGTCGAGCACGTCTGCCTCGGGCGGGTCGCCGCGCTCCCGGCGCCGGGCGACATCGTCCACCTCGAGGCCACGAGGGCGCTCGCGGGCGGGGGCGGCGCGCTCGCCTTCGCGCAGCTGTGCCGCAGCTCGGCGGAGGTGCACTTCTTCACCGCCGTGGGTGACGACGACGCCGGGCGCGAGGTAGAGGCGTGGCTCGGCGCGCTCGGCGCGGGGAACCTCGAGAGTGAGCCCCAAAGGGGCGAGCCAAGGTCGATGGCGGGCCCGAGCCGAAGGCGAGGTGTCGCCATGAACTGCCACGTGCACGTGGCGCGGCGGCGCGCACCGCACCCGCGCGTCGTGGTCCTGGTCGACGCGGAGGGGCGCCGCACGATCCTCGTCACCGCGCCGCCGCTCCAGCCGAGCGGCGACGACGCGCTCCCTTGGGAGAGGCTCGCCGATTTCGACGCGGTCTATTTCACCGGCTCCGATCCTGGGAGCCTCCGACTCGCGCGTCGCGCGCGTCGCCTCCTGGTGACCGCGCGGCGGGCCGCGTGCCTCTGCGACGCCGGCGTCGCGGCCGACGTCGTCGTGGGCAGCGCGACGGATCCGCGGGAGAACGAGCCGATCCATACCTATTTGCCCGCGCCCCAGGCGCTCGTGCTCACCGACGGCCCGCGCGCCATGGTGGTCTCTCGCGCCGCGGCGGTCGCGGGCGGCGCGCCGATCCTGAGCCACGTCGACCCGCCGCCCGCGGTCTCGCGCGTGCGCTGCGACTACGGGGCGGGCGACAGCTTCGCCGCCGCGCTCACCTTCTTCGTCGCGCACGGCCTCTCGGTGGAGGAGGCGTGCCGGCGCGCGGGGCCCCACGGCGCGGCCGTGCTGCTCGGCGAAGAGCCGCTCTCGGCGCAGCTCCCGCTCACGCTCGCGTGACTCGAGTGCAAACCCCGGTTCGCCCGCACCCGCGCCTGCAAGCTGTCTCACGGGACTCGGAGGCGGGCGCGTTCCGCCCCGCGCAACAGTGAGTCGTTCGACGCGGCGGTGTACGCGCGGTGCCGCGCGTCGCACACTGGTCCCCAAAGGGAGACGAAGATGCAAGTTCGCAAAGGCAACGAGCGCGGTCAGGCCGACTTCGGCTGGTTGAAGAGCGCCCACACGTTCTCGTTCGGCGGCTACCACGACCCACGCCACATGGGCTTCGGCGTGCTGCGCGTCATCAACGACGACCGGGTCGCGCCGCGCGGCGGCTTCCCCACGCACCCGCACCGCGACATGGAGATCATCAGCTATGTCGTGGAGGGCGAGCTCGCCCACCGCGACACGCTCGGCAACGGCTCGGTGATCCGCCCCGGCGAGGTGCAGCGCATGAGCGCGGGCGCTGGCATCGCGCACAGCGAAGAGAACCCCTCGCCCGACAGGCCCGTTCGCTTCCTCCAGATCTGGATCGAGCCGGCGGCCCGGGGCCGCGCGCCGGGCTACGAGCAGCGCGCCTTCGAGATCGATCCCGAGGCGCCGCTCCGCCTCGTCGTGAGCCCAGACGGCCAAGACGGCAGCCTCGAGATTGGGCAAGACGCGCGCATCTACCGCGTGCTCTTCGCGGCCGCCGGCGAGGCCCGCCACACCCTCGCGCCGCAGCGCGCGGGGTATTTCCAGGTCGTTCGGGGCAGCTTCACCCTGAACGGGCAGGCCCTCGCCGAGGGCGACGGCGCCGCGCTGCCGGAGGGCGGCCTGCTCACCGTGGTAGCCGAAGGCGCCGCCGAGGCCCTGCTCTTCGATCTCCCCGAGGTGCGCCGTGGCTGATCTGACTCGCGAGCTCACGATCGTGGCCTTCAGCGGGAGCCTGCGCGCGGCGTCGTACAACACGGCCCTCCTCCGCGAGGCCGCGTCGCTCCTGCCCGCCGGGGTCACGCTCACCTTGGAGAGCTACCGCGACCTGCCGCTCTTCGACCCGGACCTCGGCGAGGTGGCCGCGGTGGAGGCCCTGAAGTCCAAGGTGCGCGGCGCCGATGGCGTGCTGATCGCGACACCCGAGTACAACTACGGAGTACCGGGGCCGCTCAAGAACATGCTCGATTGGCTCTCTCGTCCAGGCTATCGCTCGGTGTTTGCGCAAAAGCCCGTGGGAGTGCTCAGCGCGGCCCCGAGCGTGGTGGGAGGCGCGCGCGCGCAGGTGCAGCTCAAGGGCACGCTCGACGCGCTGGTCGCGCAGGTGTTCCCCTATCCCGCCGTGGCGATAGGCCAGGTCGACCAGCGGATCGAGGCGGGTCGCATCACGAGCGACGCGACCCGCGAGGTCGTGCGCGAGTACCTCGTGGCCTTCGCGGCGTGGGTGGCTGGGGCGCGGCAGGCGACCGCGCGCTGAGGCCAACGCCCGGTCGGCTCGCCGTGAACAACCTTCGCGCGGCACGAGTGCGCCGCGCGCCTTCGCGCTACGAGGGACCTCCCGCCGCCTCGCGCGCCGCGATGGACGCGCGCAGCCGCGCGGCCTGCGCGCGCGAGCCCTCGAGGTTCGTGCGGTAGTCGCTCGCGCGGACGCGCACGGTGTAGAGGCCGAACACGGTCATGAGCACGCCGGTGAAGAGCGCGCCCGCGCCGACTCCGACGCTCCACGCGAACCCGACGAGCGAGACGAACGGCAGCGCGTAGAAGCACTTCAGGTAGAAGGGCCGTCCGCGATCGAGCTCGGCCTTGCGCTTCTCCAGCTCGGCGATCCACTCCTCGTACTTCACGAGCTGCGCTGCGTCGCGTTCGAGCTGGGAGCGGGCCCGCGCCATCCTGGAGATGGTAGCGGAACCCTCGGTGCGCGTCGTCGCTGAACGACGCTACGGGGGCGTACTCCGCCGCACGGAGAAAAGTTGCAGAATGCATGCGTCTGGCGCGCGCGTCGAAGCGCGACGCGCGGATCGGCGCCGCTCAGGGCTGCTTGGGCGCGGGCGGAGGCGCCGGGGCGCGTGGGCGCGGCGCGGGCGGCGGAGGTGCCGGCGGCGGAGGCGAATCCGAGAGGAAGTGGACCGGGTAGACCACCGTCACGCTGCCCCCGCCGTCGGGCTGCGGGAAGGACATCCCTCGGAAGGCCGTCGCCAGGCACGTCTGCATGCCCGGCGGGGCGAAGTCGGTCGGGCCTGGCACGGCAGAGGCCACCGCGCCGGTCGGCCCGATCACGAAGCGCACGCTCGCGCGCCCGCCCAGCTTGGGGTTCGTGCGGAGCGCGGACTCGTAGCAGAGGCGCATTCGCCCGAAGTTCATGCGGACGATGCGCTGGATGACCTCGGGCGGCAGGCGCCCGACCACCTGCGTGGCGCCTTGGCGCAGCGTGATCGAGGAGCCGCTGCCGCTGCCGAGGCGCCCGAAGCCGCTCCCCGTGCCCAGGCCGCCCGCGCCCGCGCTGCCGAGCCCGATCCCGCCGCCCGCGCCGCCAGCGACGAGGCCCACTCCGCCGCTGGGCGCGCCGCTCAAGGCGCTGAGCGTGCCGTGGCTCGTGGCGCCGTCGCCGACCCCGCTCTCGTCGAGGGCGCCGAGGGCCTCCGCGAGGCGTTCGTCGCGGTCGGCCTTCGCGGTCTCCGTCTTCGAGTCCTTGGGCGCGGGCGGGACCTCGTCGAGCGTCGCGCTCGCCACCGGACGCGCGGGTGGAGGTGGGAGCGTCGGGATGACCGGCGGGGGCGGTGCGCAGCCGAGGTGACCGAGCAGAGCCCACAGCACGACCGCACATGCCCGCACTGGAGAGCGCATCGTCGGAAGGGTAGCGCGCGCGCCCCGGCAGGCCAACCGCGCCGCGCGCGGCTACAGCGCGCCGACGAGCGCTACGCCGGCCCCCAACGGCATGAGCCGCAGCCTCGGTGGAGGTGAGTCGCGTGCATCTTGCATGCGTCGAAAGTCACGCCCCACGCTGCTCCCCACCGCTTGGCCGAGCATCGCGCCCGCCACCACGTCGGAGGCCCAGTGGTGCGCGCCGCGCAGCATCCCGAGCGCGATCGCGGAGGCCGCCGGGTACGCGACCCACGCCACCCAGTCCGCGTCGACGTAGTAGCTCGTGAGCGCGGCCGCGAGGCTCACGGCGACCGACGTGTGGCCCGAGGGCCAGGCGCTGTTCTCGAGGAGCGGCCCGCGCCACTCGCGCGCCCACTCGGGGTGCCGCAGCCGCTCGGGAGACGTGGGATCGCCGCCGTGGTTCGGGAACGGCCGGCCCGTGAGGCCCTTCAAGAGCACGGTGGCCGCGAACGTGACCGTCATCGCCTGGAGCGCCGCGGCGCCGGCCCCCGTCCAGCGGCCCTTGCCCGTGACCAGACCGGTGCCGTAGAGCAGCGCCCCGATCGCGGGGGGGCCCACGTACCCCGCGACCACCGTCGCGTCGCTGAAGCCTCGCGCGCCCACGCGCTCCTCGAACGCCACGCGCAGGTGGTGGTCGGCCCCCGAGGCGCTCAGCTCCATCGTCGAGAGGAGCGCCGCCCCGTAATAGAGCAGGTTCTCGCCCGTGCCGGCGGCGACGAGGTTGCACCCGAGGCGGTCGGTGGGCGCGGCGATTCGCCCGTAGCCAGGGAGCGGCGCGAGATCCTTCTCGCACGCGCGGGCGGTGCCCTGCCCCAGGAGCGACGCGAGCGCGAAGGCGCCGGCGATCCGTCCGACGGCGCCGAGCCGCGCACTGCCCACGCCTCGGCCCATGGCTCACGCTATCACGCTATCACGCTAGCGCGCGCGGCTCCCCCGCGGCAATCGAGCACGCGGGCGTCACTCGTAGCGGAGCGCGTCGATCGGGTCGAGCTGCGAGGCCTTGCGCGCGGGATACAGCCCGAACGCGATCCCGACGAAGGCGCTGAAGGCGACGGCGACCGCCACCACGTTCGGGTCCACCGCGGTCGCCCACCCGAACTTCGCGGCGATCCATTCAGACACGCCCACACCGAGGGCGACCCCGACGAGGCCGCCGGCCACGCTCAGGGTCACGGCCTCGATGAGAAACTGGAGGAGGATCTGGCGCGGCTTCGCCCCGATCGCCATGCGTATGCCGATCTCGCGAGTGCGCTCCGTCACGCTCACCAACATGATGTTCATGATGCCAATCCCGCCGACCAGCAACGACACCGCGGCCACGCCGGCGAGGAGGCTCGTCATCGTCTCCGTGCCCTCGGCCTGCGCGCCGGCCAGCTCGCTCAGGTTACGGATCGAGAAGTCGTCGTCGGTGCCGGGCAGGCGATGGCGCTCGCGCAGCAGCGCCGTGATGTCCTGTTGGGCGCGCGCGACCGCGTCGCCGGAGGTCGCCGACACGTAGATGCTCCCGCTCAGGTACTTGCCGAGCCCGCCCTGGATCTTTCGCGCGAACACCGTGTACGGGATGAAGACCATGTCGTCGTAGTCCTGCCCCGTCGCCGACTGGCCCTTCTTCTCGAGGACGCCGATGACCACGAACGGGATGTTGCGAATGCGCACGACCTGCCCGACGGGGTTCACGCTCGAGCCATAGAGCTTCTCGACCACCGTCTGGCCGAGCAACACGACCTTGTTCTGCGCGTCGAGATCGGCCTGACGGATCGGCTCTCCGACCGACGTGCTCCAGCTGCGAATCTCGAAGTACTCGGGCGACGTGCCGCTCACCGAGGTCATCCAGTTGCCGGCCTCGCCGATGATGGGCGAGTTCGCGCGGAGCAGCGGGGCCGCGAGTCGCACCGAGGGTACCTGTCGCTGGATGGCTGTGAGGTCGTCCCACGTGAGCGTCGGCTGCGAGCCGAACCCCCCCTGCATGCCGCCCGAGGTCGTGGAGCCAGGCAAGATCACGAGCAGGTTCGTGCCCATCGACGCGAAGGCCGACTCGATGCGCGCCTTCGCGCCAGCCCCCACCGCCATCATGGCGATCACGGCGGCGACGCCGATCACGATGCCGAGCACGGTGAGGAACGAGCGCATCTTGTTGCGCACGATCGCCCGCACCGCCACGCGGAACGTCTGGAAGGGGTTCATGGCGAGACCTCGCCTTCGGCTCGGGCTCGCCATAGACCTGCGTTCGCCCCTTCGGGGCTCACTGCCGGTTCATGGGAGACCTCGCCTTCGGCTCGGGCTCGCCCTAGACCTGGGTTCGCCCCTTCGGGGCTCACTGCCGGTTCATGGGGGGCTCACTGCCGGTTCATGGGAGACCTCGCGGCTCACGACGCGTCGCCCTCGAGCATGGCCGCGCCGGCGGGCGGCGGGAGCAGCACGACCGGCTTCGCCTCTTGGCGGCGGTCCTCACGGATCTTGCCGTCGCGCACCACGATCACGCGCGAGACGTACTCGGCGATCTCCGGCTCGTGCGTCACGAGCGCCACCGTGATGTCGGTCCGCGCGAGCTCTTGGAAGAGCGCCATCACCTCCAGGCTCGTGCGCGTGTCGAGGTTCCCCGTGGGCTCGTCGGCGAGGATCACCTTCGGCTCGCCCACGAGCGCCCGCGCGATGGCCACGCGCTGCTGCTGTCCGCCGGAGAGCTGGTTCGGCGTGTGATCGAGGCGCGACCCGAGCCCCACCCGACCGAGCGCGGCGGTCGCCCGCTCGCGTCGCGCCCGGCCGCCCACCCCCTGGTAGAGCAGCGGCAGCTCGACGTTCTCGAGCGCGGTCGTGCGCGAGAGCAGGTTGAAGTTCTGGAAGACGAACCCGAGGTACGTGTTGCGCACCTCGGCGAGCGCGTTCTTGTCGAGGCGCGACACCTCGCGGCCCGCCAGGAAGTACTGCCCGCTCGTGGGTCGGTCGAGGCAGCCGAGCACGTTCATCAGCGTGCTCTTGCCGCTGCCCGAGGTGCCCATGATGGCGATGAACTCGCCCTTCTCGACTGTGAGCGAGACGCCGTCGAGCGCGCGCACCTCCACGTCCCCGGTGCGGTACACCTTGGTGAGATCGACAACTCGTATCTGCGCGTCGTCGCTCATGATTTTAGATCCCAGAGCGGCGCCCTCCGCCGCCCCCTCCGCCGCCCCCTCCGCCGCGCGCGGGCCCCATGCCGGGCATCGCCGTCGTCGCGGGCTTGACCCCGCGCGCCACGGCGTCGAGCACGACGAGGTCGCCCTCGCGAAGGTCGCCGGAGAGCACCTCGGTGGCCGAGCCGTCCGTCAGGCCGGTCCGCACCTCGACCGCCACGAGCTCGGCGCCGCGGAGGACATAGAGCCGCCGCGCGCTCGCGCGACCCCGGCCCTCGCCGGCGCCGCGCTCCCCGCGG
The DNA here is from genome assembly GCA_016720545.1 of Myxococcales bacterium. NCBI lineage: Bacteria > Pseudomonadati > Myxococcota > Myxococcia > Myxococcales > Myxococcales bacterium. Next base: position 119,149 of record JADKKK010000014.1, on the reverse strand, counting down.
CCCGCCCAGCCGCCGTCGGGTCGCCCGCCATCGCGACGCCGCGGGCGCTCCCCCTCCACGCCTCCGTCCGCGCCTCCGTCGCGGGGGCCGCCGCCCGCGTCGTCCGGCGAGGTAGAGGCGCCGCGCGGCTTGCCTGCGTCCTCGCCCGGCGGCTGGAAGCGAAACGCGGCGTTCGGCACGGTGAGGGCGTCTTCGCGCTCCTGGTAGGTGATGCCGATGTTGGCCGTCATGCCCGGTCGGAGGCGCAGGTCGGGGTTCTCGACGGCCAGGACGGCGTCGTAGGTCACGACGTTCTGCACCGTCTGCGGAGCGTAGCGGATCATCGCGATCTCGCCGTCGAACTTGCTGCCCGGGTAGGCGTCGACGGTGAACGCCGCGCGCTGGCCGGGCGCGAGGCGCCCTACGTCGCCCTCGGCGATGTTCGTGTCGAGCTGCATCTTGCGCAGGTCCTCGGCGATCGTGAAGAGCACGGGCGCGGAGAGCGACGCGGCGACCGTCTGCCCGACGTCTACGCTCCGCGAGATCACGACGCCGTCGATGGGCGACACGATCTTCGTGTACGAGAGGTTCACGCGGGCGAGGTTGGCCGACGCGGCGGCCTGGGCGAGCGCGGCCTTCGCCGTGTCCACCTGCGTGCGCGCGACCTTCGCGTTCGTCTCGGCGGCGTCTACCTCGGCCTGCCCGGCGAGGCCCTGCGCCGCGAGCGCCTTCACGCGGGTGTAGGTGCGCTCGGCGTCGAACGCCTGGATGTCCGCCCGCGTGACCGCCGCCTTCGCCGCCAGCGCGGCGGCGTTCGACTGCTCGACGGCCGCCTGAAAGAGCTGCGGGTCGATCCGCGCGATGAGCTGCCCCTTCTTCACCGGAGAGTTCCAGTCGACGAAGAGCTCTTGAACGCGGCCGGACACCTGGCTCCCCACCTGGACCGTGACGCGCGCCGACAGCGTGCCGCTCGCCGTGACCTGCGCGACCAGCCGCCTCCGCTCCGCCGGCGCGGTGCGGTACTCGACGGGAGGAACACGCGCGCCCGCCGTGACGCGATACAGCCCGTAGCCGAGCGCGATCACGCAGACGGCGACCAGGACGAAGACCAGCGCGCGCTTCATGCCCTGTCTCTAGACCAAACGGAGCCTGCGCGCTGCGAGCTTGCGCCTCCTGCAAGCCCGCCTCGGCGCGACCCCGTGCGCCCCGTGACGGTTGCGTCGCGCACGAGGAGGCCCGTAGGCTACGTGGCCATCGAGGTGCACGATGGCGGCCAAGAAGAAGGTTATCCCGACGGTCGAGGCGACGTTGTCGGCGCTGAGTGAGAGCCCGCCCAAGGGAAAACAGAAGGGGGCGAAGAGCTTCAAGAAGCTCGAGGCGCTCACCGCGATCCCCGACGGGCTCCGCGAGCTCTGGACCTGGTCCAACGGCTTCTCGCGCATGTTCCTGCGCAACGCCGACTACTTCACCGAGTGCACGGACGACCTCTACTCGGTGGACCAGGCGGCGACCGTCCTGAAGCGGAACCTGGAGGCCGGCATGGATCCGCAGCTCCTCCCCTTCGGGGGTGAGGCGGGCAGCGGCGATAGCCTGGTGCTGCACGCGAAGACAGGGCGCGTCCTCTATTGGGATCACGAGGAGGGCGAGGCCGACGCAGGGGATCCGGTCGCGAAGTCGCTCGACGAGCTCCTCGCCCGCTCCGCGAAGCTCTTGCTCGGGGTGTAGCTGCCTTTCAGCTCAAGCCTGCGCCGCGGCGCTCACAGCCGAGCCGCGCGCACCTTCGCGAGGACGGCGCGGGCCGTCCCGCTGAGCCCGTCGGGGGACGTGGTCGCCTCGAGGCGCCGGTGTGTGAGCGTCTCCTCAAAGGCTTCCCGCCGGCCCTCCTCGTCGAGGTCGTGGAACGCCGGGGCCCAGGCGATCTCTCCGTTGGGCCGGGTCTCGCGGGTCGCCGAGGCGACCTCGCACACGAGCGCGTCTCTCTCCTCGGGGGTCACGTCGCACCTCCCAGGTCAGTCTCGTCGCGCTCGTCGTCCGTCTCGTGTGCGGCTGCCCAAGGGAACACGATCCCCTTCTCCCGGAGGCACGCGAGCAGGGCGCGCTTGGCGCGCGTCACGTTCTGAAGGAACGTGTTCTTGCGCATCGAGAGACCCTCGGCGAGGCGCTCGTCGGGCACCACGCCAGAGCCTTGGAGCCGCGCGACCATCGCCTCGCGGGGCTTCGGCGGCAGGCGCTCGACGCACTCGCGCGTCGCCTCGCGAAGCAGCACGTCCGGGGCCTCGTTTACGGCGTCGAGCGACGCCGCGTCGGCCGCGCGCTCGAACGCCTCGGGCTCGAGCGCGCGCATGCGCCGGCGACGGAGCTCGGAGATCGCGGTGTTGCGGGCGGTGCGCACGGCGAACCGGAGGAGCGCGTTGGGGCGCCCGTCCGGCACGACGCCCGGCGCCGCCTGCCACACCCGGAGGAGCGCCTCCTGCAACACGGCCTCCGTGTCTACGGTCGCGGCGAACGCGCGGAGCGAGACCCGCACCTCGTGCTCGGTCGAGGAGAGCCACGCCGCGAAGGCGTCGGCGTCTCCTTGAGCGATGTGTGCAAGATACACGTCGGCGTCCACGGGTCGTCCTCTCGCTGTCAGGAGAGCCGAATCACGAGCGCTCCGGAAGGCCCGTCGAGCGTCAACGTCACCGCCTCACCGCGGGTGATGACGCGCCCGCCGGGGCCCCCGAAGTGCGGCGTGCCGACGAGGCGCACGACGCGGCCCGCGCCGTAGGTCCCCGCGGCGGTAGACCGCGCCGGGTCGAGCTCCACGGCGACGCGCGTCCCGTCGCTGAGCAGAAGGGAGAGCGGCCCGTGCACGAGCTCGAGCTCCTCGGTGAGCGTGAGCTCCACCGACAGCGCGCCGCCCGCGAGCACGGCGAGGCGTCCGGTCAGCTCGCGCGCCGCGCCGCTCGCGCGACCCTTGCCCGCCACGCCTTCCATGGGTGCCGGCGCCTCCACCGCGGGGGCCGCGAGCTCGTCCGCGCCGCCGTCCGGCTCCTCGCGCTCCGCTGCGCCGAACACGGCACGCACGGCGCGTTCGAGCAGGCTGGGAGACTCCTTCTTCGCGCTCTTGCGCTTCTCCTCGGTCTGTCGCGGCGCGCGGGTCTCTTCGTCGGCGACCTTCGGCGCCGGCCTCACCGGCGCCGCTGCGGCCGGCGGCGCGGCGCGCTTCGGCGAGGGCGCCGGCGCGGAGGGCGCGGGCGGTGGCGGCGCGCCGGTCGCGCTGCTGGGCCAGGGCACCGTCCCCGCGCGCGTGCTCGTCGCCGCGAACCCGTCGCGTTGGACGTGTTGGGCGAGCAGGGTCGCCCACGCGGGCCGCAGCGCCGCGCCCACGGCCTCCGTCGTCATCCCGAACGGCAGCGCCTGCGCGATCGTCTCGCGGCGTGTCGGCGCCACTGGGTTCACCGCGTTCACCGCGCGCGTCCTGTCGACCGCCACGAACGAGGTCCGTCGCGTGCTGATGCCGAACGCGAGCCCGAGCCGCTCGACCTCGGCGTCGGCCTCGCGCGCCGAGCCGTAGGCCCCCGCCGCGAGGCGCAGGTCGACGTCGAGCACCGCCTCTCGACCATACAGAGCGCGCAGGTGAGCGCGCGCTACGCCGTCTGGAACCACCTGAAGTTCTTGACGAAAATCGCCGTCGACCGTGCGCCCGACGAGCACCAGCGGGCCGCCCTCGCGTGGCAGGCGCACCGGGATGAGCACCGGCGCGCCGGCGTAGAGGTCGGGCAGGCGCTCGATCGCGCACGCGACCTCGAGATCGCCGGCGGGCGTCGGACGCTTGACCGCGAGGTCGGTGACGATCGGCGCGGTGGTGCGGGCGAGCAGCCGCGCGACGAGCGGCTCGACGTCCTCGCCGACGCCGCACACGATCTCGACGCCGCGGCCGGCGCGGGCGGCGGGCGCGAGCAGCGAGCGGTTCACCGCAGACCCCACGCCCACGGTGTGGACACGGGCGGCGTGCGCGTTGTCGCGGAAGATGGCCTCGACGATCTCCTGCTCGAAGCCGATGAGGCCGTCGGTCACGAGCACCACCTGCGCGTGGCGTCCCGGACGCACGTCGCGGAGCGCCCGCAGGATGCCCGTGCGCATCTCGGTGCCGCCCGAGGCGCGGAGCTTGGACAGCCACGCGAGCGCGTCCCGCTTGGTGTCGGCCGTCGCGGCCGCGGCGGCGGGCAGGAACGAGCGCGTGTCGTTCGAGAACTCGACGAGGTGGACCCGGTCGGCCTCACGCAGCGACGAGACGAGCGCCTTCGCGACGCGCTTGGCCTGCGCGAGCGGCTCTCCGCCCATCGAGCCGCTCGTGTCGAGCAGCACCGTGAGATCGCGCGGGTGCTCGGGGCCCGCGCCGGGCGCCGCGCCGGGCGGCACGACGGTCACGAGCGCGTAGGCCGCGTCTTCCTCTTCGGCGACGTGCACCGCGGCGGTCGCGCGCGGCGCGCCGGTGGTCGCGTCCCACCGCACGACCACGTCGCGATCGAGCGGAACGCGCCCGTCGGCGCCGCCGAACGACACGGCGAACGCCTCGCCGCTCCGCGCGCCCTCGCGCGCGCACTGGAGCGCGTGGGACGGCGACTCGGGCGAGCGCCCGTCGGGCAGCGCGTCGCGCACGACGAGCGAGAGCGCGACGCGCGGCGTGTCGGTCGAGACGTCGCGCACGGTGACCGCGAGTCGCTCGGCGTCGGGCACGCGGCCCGCCTCTCCGAGGTAGCGGGGCGCGACGGTGAGGGGAAACCGCAGCTCCCACTGGCCGCGCGTGGCGAGCGGGGCGAGCGCGACATAGGTGAGCGGCATGTCGAGGGTGATGCGGGCAGTGATCCGCGCGCGCGGCGGGATGTTGCCGAGCTCCTGCGTGAACACGGTCGAGCGCTCCTCCTCGAGGAGCGCGGCGGTGTGCCCCGAGGCGAGCGCGTCCTCGAAGACCTCCCGCGCCCTCGACTTCGTGTCGATCACGCCCTCGATCGTGCGGTCGCCGACGAGGAACGAGAACCCGCTCACTGCGGCCTCGTGGGGCAGCGGCAGCGTGTACGTGACGTGGAGGGCCTCGTCGTGGGGGTTCTCGAAGGTCTGCTCGAGCGTGAGCCGCGCGAGCCCGCCCTCCGCGTCGGCGCGGAGGTGGCTCTCGCGGAGCGGCAGGGCGCGCGCGGGGCAGGAGGCGGCGGAAGCGGTGGCGGCGATGGGCGACATGCGAGGCGACATGGGGGCTCCTTGGCGCGGACGAGGACGTTCTCGTCACGCTCGCTCCGTCAACGCGACGTCACCCGGCTCCGGTGACAGCGTCCATGTCGATTTCTCATTTGATGTCCAGCCACGCGAAGCCGCGCCGTGTCGCCGCTCGCTACGGCGTGGGCGTGGCCTCGTCGTGCGCCCCGGAGGCGTCGCCGACGTACGCGCCGTCCGCGTTGTCGGTGTCGCCCTCGGGGATGAACGCGGCGTTCTTGTAGTCCGCGAGCTCCTGCGCCGTGCGCGCGTTCAAGAAGGTGACGAGCTCCTTGTAGGTCGTGCACTTCACGTTCGGCTTGGCGCAGACCTCGAGCGCGAACTCCTTCATCGCCTCCCAGTAGGCGCCGCCGTTCCACTTCGAGAAATGGTGGCCGATGTGCACCGGCGCGCGGTTGCCCGTGTAGTTCGCGTTGAAGTACGCGCGGTACGTGTCGAGCATCCGCTTCTTGTACGTCGCAGAGTTGCCAGCATCGGGCGCCGCGGCGGAGTCGGCGACGTAGAAGTTGTAGTCCATCGACAGCGTGCGCTTGCTCGAGCCGACGATGCGGAGCTGGGCGAGCGCCATGTCCCAGATGCCGTTCACCTTCTCCGGCCAGTGGCTGGAGGCCGCGCTCTTGCTCGTGTCGTAGGTGTAGCCGTGCTCACGCAGCGTGGGGAACAGCCCCGGGCTGTGGCCGAGCTGCGGGGCGCGAAATCCGACCGAGTCCTTCGCCGTGAACGCGAAGGCGGGGGCCCCGGGGTGGGGCGTCTCGAAGAGGAGCTTGTCGAACTGATCGAACTCGCTGTCCCACTCCTCCGCGGTCCAGGTGGAGCCGTCCCAGTGGCCCACGGTGTGCGAGCCGATCTCGTGGCCCTCCTGGAAGGCGAGGTTGGTCTGCTCGATGCGCTTCGCCACGTCGGCGTCGGTGCCGCCCCACCCGATCGCCGACGCCCCTCGCGCGTGCTTGGGCGGCGCGTAGGAGGCCCCCGCGGCCTTCGGCAGGTAGTACGCCGCGTTGATGAAGTACGTGAACTTCAGCGGAGCGCCCTTGCGCTTCGCCTCTTGCGCGAACTCGCGCGACTCGGCCCAGAAGGCGTTCGCGTAGGAGCCGTCGAAGGCGAGGAGCACGTACTGCGGCGGCTTCTTCGAGATGGCGTCTTCGTTGCCCGCCGGGTCGTCGGTCGACGTCGCGCTGCAGCCCGGCAGGCCCGCGGCCATGGCGGCGATCAGGGCGACACAGACGGAGGCGGCGAGGGGGCGAACGGCGGGCGACTTCATGGCGTTTCCTCAGCGAATCGCGGGGCGTCGATCGCGCCCGCGCGAGCAACGGTAGCCGAAATCGCCTGGGCCTGCACGCGCTCCTCGCCCCAAAAGCCGATGGCCGCCACGAGGGGCCGAGCGTCGTCGTGCGCGCGCTGCTCTACGCAGACGCGTGCCTCGCCACATCCTCTGCGGCCAGCCCGAGCGCCACCACCGTCGAACGGGGGTGAACCTGAACGCTTCGGGAGAATGGCCAATTGTTTCGCGGTCGGTGATCCGTTCGTGGCGTGCCGCGCACAGGGGAGTGGAGACCGACACTTCAACCGCAGCGGATGTGATCATTGCCATTCGGGGCCGATGTTCTCCGACTACGCCCTTCACCGTATTGGCGCCCCCGATCTCCCCGGCGCCCCGGCCGACCAGGGCGGGGGAGCGCGCGCGTTCCGAACACCCTCGCTCCGCAACGTCACCCGCACCGCGCCGTACATGCACTCGGGGTCGCTGGCCACGCTCGACCAGGTCTTCGACTTCTACGACCGCGCCGATCGCCGGCTCGACCCTCAGCTCGACGACGTGCGCGGGCCCGACCGCCGCGACGCCGCCGACGTAAAGGCGCTGCTCGCCGCCCTGAGCGACGGCACCTTCGACCAGACCATCCCCACGGAGGTGCCGAGCGGCCTCTCGGCTGGCGGGACCTTGCGCTAACGTTAGTCCCTCACAAAGGCGTGACGCGCGCGCTGCCTACCGCAGCGCCGCGGCGCACGCGCCGAGCACGCCGCCCACCCCGAGCGCGGCGACGAGGCCGGCGGGCATGGCCTTCTTCGTCTTCAGGTAGGCCGGGAGAAATCGGCCCACGAGCGCGAGCGACACGACCCCGCCGAGCACCGCGCCCCCCACCACGTGCGCGCTCCCGAGGAGCCCCGAAGCGACCCAGAGCAGCACGCCCGAAGCTCCACCGGCGATGAGCGACGCGCGGCTCTTCGCCTTCACGTAGCCCATGACGCCCCCTCCGAGCGCGACCAGACCGAAGAGAGAGAAGTACGCGGCGAGGGCGAGGTGCATGCGCCTCGAATAGCCGAAAGCCTGGCCTGCGTCTCGTTCTCGCCCGCGCCGAAACCGAGAGACGCGACGTGAAGCCTCGACCCGCTCTCGCGGTCGCCGTCCGGCTCGCCGCGTGGCTGGTGCTCACGGCCGGAGCGCTCCTCGTGACCCTCGCGTCGTCGAGCGCGAAGCCACGTCGGTCCCGTTCCTGACTTGTGGAGTCTCGTCCTCGGGTGGTGGTACGCTGTCACACCGCCACGGTGCGTGGCAGAAAGCCGAACCCTCCCATGAAGAACCTCCGCCTCGGTGCCACGCTGCTGGCGACTCTCGGGATCGCCACCTCCGTGTTCGTGGGGTGCGGCTCCAGCGTCGGCGTCCCTGGCGGCGACGACGCCGCTCCGGACACCGGCGTCTCGGACGCCTCCGTGCCGGACGTCTCCGCGCCGGACGCCTCCGTGCCCGACACGTCGAGCCCCGACGCGCGCCCGGACGCGAGCGTCGATGCGAGCGTGGACGCGAGCCCGGACGCCACCGTCGTGGACGCGACCGCGGACGCGCCCGTCGACGCGAGCCCCGATGCGGCGGACGCTGCGGACGCGGCGCCTACCCCCTGCGGAGTGAGCGGCGGCAGGCTCTGCGCGCTCGGCGAGGCCTGCGTCCTCGACGGCGACTGCGCCTCTCCGAACGTCTGCGAGGCGAAGGTGTGTGCCGCGGAGCCCGCGGTGCGGACCATGGCGGACATCGTCGACCTTCGCACGTTCGACTTCGAGGGCACGACCCTCGTGTACACGGTGGGCAACCCCTCGGTGTACTCGTGCACCCTCCCGGGATGCGACGACGCCGCGGCGATCCCCAACATCACCCAATCGACGATGACCGGTCGGCCGTTCCCCATCTCCGTGGCGGGCGGCTTCGTTCAGTACCCGGCGGCGGGGGTCGCGGGCTCCGTCTTCACCGTGGCGGCGTCGCGCTCGGTCGACGGTGCGGTCGCGGGTCCTTCTGCGACGTTCTCGTGCGTCGACCGGCTCAACCGCGCCACGGAGCCCCTGGTGAGGTCGTCCCACTCGGGCGCGGACGGCTGGAGCGGCCTCTACAAGTGCATCACCGACGAGCGCGGCGTCGGCGGCTTCCGGTACGGCTTCGCGTCGATCGCGGGCGCGACACGGCTCGACCGCGTCGGCCGCGGCTCTCCCTCCAAGCACTCGAACGGCGACGCCACAGTGCGGCTCGTGCCGGGCACCCAGACGGTCACCCCGACGGGCTCCATGACCACGAGGACCGACCTCGTCAGCACCGTGCTCGGGACGATCTTCTGGGGCAACTCCGAGAACCCCGCTCCTCCCACGGAGCTGGTCACGAGCCCCAAGAGCTTCGGCGGCGTGGACCTCGTATACCCCGCGGTCGGCGTGCGTCAGGGCGCGAACTTCGGCGTCATTCGCAGCTCGGCCCCAGGTCGCATCTTCAACCTCGGGACGGGCGCGACCACGATCAGCATCGACGAGCGCTACCTCTACGTCGGGAAGGCCACCGGCCTCGGCCGGTGTGAGCTGTCCGAGATCGGCACCCTCAACACCTGCACCCTCGCGCCCATGTCCGCAGACTCGGTGGAGGCGCCGCTCTATGTCTCGGCGACCCACGCCTGGTACAAGAGCGGCACGCGGGTGCTTCGCGTGGCCAAGTAGTCCCATGCGCCCGCCCGCCCGCGCGCGACACGGCCACGGCCACGGCGCGCGCCGCTCACCGGACGCTCGGCGCTGGGCCCGTGGTGGCTGACGCGTTTCTGAAAGATGAGCAACATCGCAAGCTTGGTTCGTCTTCTTGCGGGCGATCCCGCGTGCGGCGCGCGGCTCGGGAGTCAGCGAAATTAGGCCACATTTCGATTGAACTTCTCCCTTCGCGGCGGCAACTTACGCCCGCAACCGCTCGAAAGGGATCCGCGCTCATGCTCATCAACGTCGAAGAGAGAGACGTGCGCACCGCCGTCGCCGGAGTCATCAACGCGGGCGTGGTGGTGTCGTGAGAGAGAAGCTCCTCGAAGTGCTCGCCGAGCCCGTCACCGGAGCCACCCTCCGGCTGCGCGCGGACCAGGGCAGCGGCGACTCGATCGAGTCGGGCGCGCTCATCTCCGAGGCCACCGGCAAGGAGTACCCTATCGTGCGGGGCATTCCCCGGTTCGTCGAGGGCGAGACCTACGCCGACTCGTTCGGCTGGCAGTGGAACAAGTTCCGAGGCACGCAGCTCGACAGCGTCACCGGCGCCGGTCACTCGAAGGCCCGCTTCGACGACGAGACCGGCTGGACCGAGGTCGATCTCAAGGACAAGTGGGTCCTCGACGCCGGCTGCGGCGCGGGCCGCTTCTCGGAGATCGCGGCGGCTCGCGGCCCGAACCTGGTGTCGCTCGACTACTCGGCCGCCGTCGAGGCGACGAAGCAGACCCTCGCCGGGTTCCCCAACGTCGACGTCATCCAGGGCAACCTCCTCGAGCCTCCGTTTCGGAAGGGAGCGTTCGACTACGCGTACTGTATCGGGGTCGTCCAGCACACGCCGGATCCCCCGCGGGTGATCGCCAACGTCATCCGTAGTGTCCGCGACTTGGGCCATTTCGCCTTCACAATCTACGCCCGGCGCCCTTGGACCAAGCTGAACGGCAAGTACCTCGTGCGCCCCTACACGAAGACGCTCAGCAAGGACGAGCTGCTCGGGCTGGTCCGCAAGGCGATGCCGGTGGCGTTCCCCATCACCGACACCCTGAAGCACGTGCCCGTGCTCGGAAAGGCCGTCGCCTTCGCGCTGCCCGTGTCGGTCTACAATCGGGGCGATTTCAACCGCGAGCAGCGCTACGAGGAGGCGGTGCTCGACACCTTCGACGCGCTCTCGCCGCAGTTCGACTCGCCGATGACCTGGCAGGAGGTCGAGGCCGTCTTCCGCGCCGAGGGCGTCGCCCGGTGGCAGTGGCGCACCCGGGTGCCCATCATCGTCGGCGGCACCCGCTAGGCCCTCGCGCTCGGCGTGCCCGTCTTGTGTTTGTGTGACCTTGGCCCCGCCCCGCGCGGGTCCACGCTCTTCGAGGGCTCGGCTCCATGACTGCACTCATCGAAAGAATCGAACGCAAAGAGGCGCACGTCGCCGTCATCGGCCTCGGGTACGTCGGTCTGCCTGTGGCCGCGTGCCTCGCCAGCGCCGGGTTCCGGGTCACGGGTGTCGATCTCAAGACCGACCGCGTCGCCGCGATCGCCGCCGGCGGCTGCCCCATCGAGGGCGAAGAGCCGGGGCTCGCGCCGATGATCGCGGAGGTCGTCCGCACGGGGAAGCTCGTCGCGACGACCGACTACGCGCCGCTCGCCACCGCCGACGTGGTCCTCATCGACGTCGACACCCCGGTCGAGGGCGACAACCGGCCCGCGTACCGCGCGCTCCGCGGCGCGTGCGAGAACCTCGGCGCGGTCATGAAGGACGGCGTGCTCGTCATCGTCGAGTCGACCATCGCGCCGGGCACGGTCGACAGCGTCGTCGCGCCCCTGCTCGAGAAGGTCTCCGGGAAGAAGCGCAACGAGGGCTTCTTCCTCGGCCACTGCCCCGAGCGCGTCATGCCCGGCCGCCTCCTCCAGAACCTCACCCAGCTCTCCCGCGTGTGCGGTGGCAGCACGCCCGACACCGCGCGCGCGATGGTCGCGCTCTACCGCACCATCGTGAAGGGCGAGCTCGACGCCGCCGACTGCGTGACGGCCGAGCTCGTGAAGACCGCCGAGAACACTTACCGCGACGTGAACATCGCGTTCGCCAACGAGCTCGCGATGATCTGCGAGGCCTCGGGCGGCCACTTCCTCCGCGTGCGCGAGCTCGTCAACAAGTCTCCCGGGCGCAACGTGCTGCTCTCGGGCGCCGGCGTCGGCGGCCACTGCATCACGAAGGACCCGTGGCTCCTCGCGCACGGCGCGCCGAAGCTCGACGCCAAGGTGATCGCGGCGTCGCGCGCGCGGAACGACGGCATGCCGAAGCACGTGCTCTCGCTGGTCGAGGCGGCGCTGAAGCAGGCGGGGCGCTCGCTCTCCGGCGCGAAGCTCGCGGTGCTGGGCTTCTCCTACCTCGAAGACAGCGACGACACGCGCCACAGCCCCTCCGAGACCTTCATCGGGCACGCGATCGAGGCCGGCGCGACGTGCGCCGTACACGACCCGTATGTGCACGAATACAAGGGCGATTTGAACGAGACGCTGGCAGGCGCCGACGCCGCGGTGCTGCTCGTCGCCCACACGGCCTACAAGGCGCTCGACTGGGGCGCGGTCGCCGAGAAGCTTCGCACGAAGGTCCTGGTCGACGCACGCCACGTCGTCGACGCGGGGGCCGCAGAGACCGCCGGGCTCGTCTTTCGAAGCCTGGGCAACGCAGCCGGAGAGCCATCATGACCATCGAGAACGCGAAGATTTTCATCACCGGCGGCGCCGGCTTCATCGGGTCCACGCTCATCGGGCGGCTCATCGAGAAGAACACGATCGTCGCGTACGACAACCTCGCGCGCGACTCGCTCAAGGACAAGGGCTTCCGCGATCACAAGAACCTCACCCTCGTGAAGGGTGACGTGCTCGACGCCGCCCACGTGAAGCGCCACATGGAGGGCGCCGACATCGTGGTGCACTGCGCGGCGATCGCCGGGATCGACACCGTGTCGAAGAGCCCCTGCACCACGCTGCGGGTCAACATGCTCGGCTCGTCGAACGTGCTCGAGGCCGCGGCGGCGCTCCCCAAGGTAAGCCGCGTGGTGTGCTTCTCCACCAGCGAAGTGTTCGGCGTCCACGCCTTCCGCTCCGCCGAGACCGACTCCACGGTCATCGGCGCCGTGGGCGAGCCCCGCTGGACCTACGCCGTGGGCAAGCTCGCCGAGGAGCACCTCGCGATCGCGTACCACAAGGAGCACGGGCTCCCGACCACGGTCGTGCGTCCGTTCAACGTCTACGGCCCCGGCCAGGTGGGCGAGGGCGCGCTCAGGAACTTCATCCAGAAGGCGATCCGCAACGAGCCCATCGAGGTGCACGGCGATGGCAGCCAGATCCGCGCGTGGTGCTTCGTCGACGACATGGTGGACGCCGTGCTCCTCACGATGGAGCACCCGAAGGCCGTGGGCGAGACCTTCAACATCGGCAACTCGCGCGCCGTCTGCACCATCTACGCGCTCGCCGAGACCACGGTCCGGGTGCTCGGCTCGAAGAGCAAGATCACGCTCGTCCCGCGTGATCTGGCGGACGTCGCCATGCGCATCCCCAACGTGCGTAAGTCGAGCGAGCTCATCGGCTTCAACGCGAAGGTCGACCTCGACGAGGGCATCGCGCGGGCCGCCGAGTACTACCGGAGCCAGGCGTGATCCGACTCTCGGTCCCGAGCATCAACGAGGACGATCTCGCGGCGGTCGCCCGGGTCCTCAAGACCGGCTTCCTCGTGCAAGGCCCGGAGGTCGCGAAGTTCGAGGCCTCCATGAAGGCCATCACGGGGTCGAAGCACGCGGTCGCCCTCACCAACTGCACCGCGGCCCTCCAGCTCGCGCTGCTCGCCCTCGACGTCCGCCCCGGCGACCTCGTGCCGGTCACGGCGTACTCGTGGCTCTCCACCGCGAACGTGATCGAGCTGTGCGGCGCGCAGCCCGTGTTCGTCGACATCGACGAGCGCACGTTCAACATGTGCCCGGACGCCCTCGAGGCCACGCTCGCCCGGGTCACCAAGACCGAGGACGCGCGCCGCCGCCTGAAGGCCATCCTGCCCGTGCACACGTTCGGGCAGACCGCCGACATGACCCGCCTGCTCGCGATCGCGGAGCGCTATGGCTTGCCGCTCGTCGAGGACGCCGCGTGCGCGCTCGGCGCCACCTGGCATGGCAAGCAGGCCGGCGCGATGGGCGTGATGGGCTGCTTCAGCTTCCACCCTCGCAAGGCGCTCACTACGGGCGAGGGCGGCGCCATCACCACGGACGACGAGGCCCTGGCGAACCGCCTGCGCGCGCTCCGTAACCACGGGCAAGACCCCACCGCGCCGTCGGCCGACTTCATCATGCCGGGCTTCAACACCCGCATGACCGAGTTCCAGGCCGCGCTTGGCGTCACCCAGCTCGCGAGGCTCGAGCCGGTGCTCGCGGGGCGGCGCAAGCTCGCGCGCGTGTACGACGGGCTGCTCGCCAAGACCGCGCTCACCGCGCCCTACGTGGCGCCCGGGGCCGAGCACGCGGTGCAGAGCTACGTGGCCACGCTGCCCGAGGCCGCTGCGCCTCACCGCGCCGACCTCATCCGCGTCCTCCGTGAGCGCGGCATCGAGACCAACATCGGCACCTGGCACATGCCGCTCACCACGTACTTCCGCACGCGCTACGGGTACCGCCCGGGCGACTTCCCCGTCGCCGACCGCGTGTTCGCGCGCTCGCTCACGCTGCCCCTCTACGACGGCCTCACCGAGGCCGATCTCGCGCGCGTGGTCTCCGAGATCGGCGCCGTGCTCGCCACCTTCGGGTAGCGCGCAAGTAAGCGCAACACCTGAATAGTGCATCGCAAATGGGTGCAAAGGCCCCCGGGCTGAAGCCCCGGGGCAGGGAAAAAGCTCACGGTGGCGGTGCGCGAAGCCCGCCGGGGCGGCGGGCTCTTTCGCGACCTCGACAGCCCGTTGACTTGTAACAGGCGGCTAACGGCGAGCCCGCCCTGCGGGCTTTGATCGGGTTGATCCCCGGCTTTCACTGCCCCGGGCTTCAGCCCGCGGGCGGATATCAGGACCGCACCGTGTCCTTGTGTGTCGCCGCGAGGGCGAGGAAGTCGTCGCGCCGCAGCCCCGCGCCGTCCGCCATGCCGCGCGGGAGGGCTGCGCGAGGGAGGAGGGTGCCGCCTGCGTAGCGCAGCGCGCCGCCCACACCGCCCTCGCCGTCGAGCGCGCGCGTGAAGGTGGAGAGCTCCGCGAAGGAGCGGTCCTGTCCGCGCTCGAACACCTTGGCGAGGAAGAGCGCCTCGGTCTCGGTCTCGTCGCCCACGACCACGCCCATGTACTTCAGCGCGCGCCCCGCGCGTGAGAGCTCGGCGATCCGGGCGTCGACCGCCTCGGGCTCGGTCGCGCGGTCGGGGTGATCGTGCGCGAGCGTGGCGTACAGGTATTCCCCGTCGCCCAAGGCGAAGGCCGAGTAGCGCGCGCGCACGAGCGCGCCGCAGGTGGCCGGCGCGACGGCGCCCGAGTGGGCCGGGCGGCAGCACGCGCCGTACGGGTGGCCGGAGCGGCAAGGGCAGGGCTCGCTGTTCTTCACGCCGCGAGTGTAGACGAGGCCGGCGCAGGCCGGCGACGCGGGATTACGCGCGGCCGCCGAGCCCCTCGCGACCCTCGGCCGCGCCGAGCGGCGCCCCTCGGCGTCGAGCGCGAACAGCGGATAGAGTACCGCGACGCCCACGCCTTCCAAGGAGCCCACGACCATGCGCAGCACGATGATGGACACGCCGCTCTCGCTCGCGACCCTCCTCCGCCACGCGGCGTGCGTGCACGGCGGCGCGACCGTCACCACCGCGACCGAGCACGGCAGCCGGAAGGCCACGTTCCGCGAGTGCGCGCGGCGGGCGGCGCGGCTCGCGCACGCGCTCCGCGGGCTGGGCGTGGTGGGCGACGAGCGGGTCGCGACGTTCATGTGGAACAACCAAGAGCACTTCGAGGCGTACATGGCCGTGCCGGCGATGGGCGCGGTGCTGCACACGCTCAACATTCGCTTGCCGCCGGCCGAGGTCGCGTTCATCGCGAACGCGGCCTCCGACCACGTCGTGCTGGTCGACGCCTCGCTGCTGCCGCTGTTCATGGGCATCGTCGGGGACTGCATCACCGTCGCGCACGTGGTCGTGGTGGGACAGGCCGAGCCGACAGCGCTCGAGGCGCTCGCCGCTTCGGGGAAGGCGGTGCACCACTACGACGCGCTGCTCGCGGAGGCCTCCGCGGAGCCCTTCGACTATCCGGTGGTGGACGAGCGCGAGGCCTGCGCCATCGCGTTCACGAGCGGGACGACGGGCTCGCCAAAGGGTGTATCCTACAGCCACCGATCGGCCATGCTCCACTCGATGCAGCTGTGCCTAGGCGACAGCACCGGGGTGGGGTCGAGCGATCGCATCCTCGCGGTGGTGCCGATGTTCCACGTGTGCGCGTGGGGCCTTCCCTGGGCGGCGATGCTCGTGGGCGCGAGCCTGGTGTTCACCGATCGCTTCCTCCAGCCCGAGGCGATCGCGCGGCTCATCGTGGCGGAGCGCCCCACGTTCGGCGGCGCCGTGCCGACGATCTGGACCGCGCTGCTCCACCACGTCGACCAGCACCCGGTGGACCTGAGCTCGTTTCGCATGGTGCTCGTCGGCGGCTCCGCGTGCCCGCCCTCGCTCATGCGGGCCTTCGAAGAGCGCCACCGCATGCGGATCGTGCACGCGTGGGGCATGACCGAGACGAGCCCGCTCGGCTCGGTAGCCGTGCCCCCCGAGGGCGTCACGGGGGAGGAGGCGTGGACCTACCGCGTCACCCAGGGGCGCCTCTCCGCCTTCGTCGAGGCGAAGCTGCTCGGCCCCGACAACCAGGCGATCCGCCACGACGGTGAGACCTCGGGCGAGCTCTGCGTGAGAGGGCCTTGGGTGACCGGGAGCTACTACCCCGAGAACGATCCTGAGAAATTCGAGGACGGCTGGCTCCGCACCGGCGACGTCGGCACGCTCTCGCCCACCGGCTACCTCACCCTCACCGATCGCGCGAAAGACGTCATCAAGTCGGGGGGCGAGTGGATCTCCTCCGTGGCTCTCGAGAACCACCTCATGGCCCACCCCGACGTGCTCGAGGCGTGCGTAGTGGGCGTGCCCGACGAGAAGTGGGGAGAGCGTCCGCTCGCGTGCGTAGTGCCCCGCCCCGGCAAGGCCCCCACGTTCCGCGACCTCAAAGAGTCGCTCACCGACAAGGTCGCCAAGTGGCAGCTGCCCGAGCGGTGGACCGAGCTCGCCGCGGTGCCGAAGACCAGCGTCGGGAAGTTCGACAAGAAGAAGGTGCGCGCCGACTACGCGGCCGGAAAGCTGGTCGTGGAGCGCGTCGAGGGCTGACCCGCTGACGCCCGGCTGACTCCCTCATTGCGCGTAGATGCGCACGTCGGTCGCCGCCGCCTGGCACATCCGCAGGGTCTCGCCGAAGTCGGGGTGACGCACCATCAAGCGGCCGTCGGCGAGGGTCGTTTGTTGCCAGTCGCGCCGGGGCGTCCCGGGGCGAAGGAGTGAATCCTCCACGACGCACGGGCCGCACGCGTGGAGCCACGCGCCGAGGCCCTCGATGCGCGTGACGAGCCCTCGGCCGATGGCGCGCTTGAACACCATCCCCACGTTGTACTTGCGAGTCGTCTCGCCCTCGAAGTGCCCCCAGCACGAGACCCTCGCCCACTCGCGGAAGAGGTCGGTGTCGCAGGTGTAGTTCATCTGGTCGACGATGCCAGCGCCGCCCGAACGGCAGGCGATCTCGCCGAACACGGCCTCCCCGCTGGGGGTGAGATACCACTCCATGTGCGTGAAGCCGCTGCCCATCCCGAGGGCCGCCAGCGCCGCGCGCCCGAGCTCGAGCCCCGGCGCGAGCCTCGGCTGCGCGAGGTCGCGAATGCTGATCCCGATGGGGCTTATCCACTCGTGCGTGCGCGCCTCGAGCGGCTTCGGGATGTAGGCGGTCATACTCTCGACCACGGGGCGACCCCGCAGCGAGACCGTGTCGTAGGTGAACTCCTCACCTTCAATGTACTCCTCGCAGCTCGCCTCGGCGACGTTGCTCATCGTGGGCAGTACGCGCTCGAGCTCGGCGCGGCTCTCGACGCGGTACGTGTCGGCGCAGCCCGCGCCGGCGATGGGCTTCAGGATGAGCGGATAGCCCACGCGCTCGGCCGCCTCGCGCGCCTCGTCGGCCGTGCGCACCCGCCACGATCGCGGCACCCGGAGGCCCGCGGCGCGCAGCCGCACCTTCATGATCTCCTTGTCGCGGAAGCCCCGCACCACGTCGACGGACATGCCCGGGATCCCCCAGCGCTCGCGGAGCCGCGCGGCCAGCAGCACGAGCGGCTCCCAGTTCGTCAGCACGTGATCGATCGTGCGCCCGCGGAGCCACGCGGAGACGCGGTCCGAGACGTCGGCCTCGTCGGTGATGCGCGGCACCGTGAGATAGTCGGCCAGGTAGGGCCGGACGGCGCTGGGGAGGGCCTCGCGAGGGGTGTCTCCCACGCCGTACACGGTGGTCCCCACCTCGGCGAGCCCGCGCGTGAAGTGGCACATCTCCGCGGGGTAGGCGGGCGACAGAAAGACGACTCGCATCGAGGATGGTTAGCACGCGGGCGCGCGGCCGCGTCAAGCGCCGTGGCGTCGTCAGGCGCCGTGGCCGTGGTGACCACCGTCCGCGGGCTGCGGGGCCGAGAGCGCGCGCCGGAGCTCCTCGGGCAGGCTGAGCGGCTCGAACGGCTTCGCGATCACGCCGCGCGCGCCCGCGCGCAGATAGTGCTCCACCTCGTGCGGCTGGGCCTTCGCCGTCACGAAGAGCACGGGGATACACGCCGTGCGCGGGTCTTCTCGGAGGCGCGCGAGGGTGGAGAGGCCGTCCATTTTGGGCATCATCACGTCGAGCAGGATGACGTCGGGGCGCTCGCTCGCGGCGATCGCCAGGCCCTCCTCGCCGCTCCGCGCGAGCAGCACGCGCATTCCGCCCACGTCCTCGAGCGAAATGCGACCGATGGTGCGAATGTCGGCCTCGTCGTCCACGATGAGCACCGTGCTCACCCTGTCCGGCGCGACGGGGCCCGACGGCGCTGCGCACGCAACGGTCTCGCGAGCGCTCGCGACGGCCCGGTGCAGCTCGGCCACGGCGAGCTCGATGGCGCACCACGGGCGCTCGCTCATCGCAGCTCGCGAGGCCACGCAGAGGGCCCGCTCGAGCCGCCCAGCGGCCTCGCCGACCGCGCCGAAACCGAACGCCCCTGCGCTGCCGTGGAGGCGGTGGGCGAGGGCCTCGGCGTCGTCGAGCGAGCCGGAGGCGCTGATACGCGCCGCCGCGATGGCCTCCGCGATGGCCGCGAGCTTCGCCGCGAGACCGAGGCGATAGGTCTCGCGGAGCGAGGCGGTGTCGGCGACGGGGACCGGCGGGATCACGAGGTCTCCTCCGCGGCGCCCGCCTGGGCTGTGGGCAGCTCGAACCAGAACACGGAGCCACCCCCGGCCCTGCGGCCCACGCCGATGGTGCCGGCGTGCTGGGTGACGATCGCCTTGGAGATCGCGAGGCCGAGGCCCGTGCCTCCGCGCTGTCGATCGTCGCGGGAGTCGAGCTGCTGGAATTTCCCGAAGAGCTTGCCGACCTCCGCGTCGTCGATGCCCGGCCCGCGATCACTCACCGACACGCGGAGCCGCGAGGGGCCCACCGGGTCGGCCGAGACCTGCACCGGCGCCCCCTCGGGCGAGAACTTCGCCGCGTTCGACACGAGGTTGACGATCACCTGGGTCAACCGATCGCGATCGCCCCGCACGGTGAGCCCCGGCGGGACGTCGCTCGTCGCGGCGGCCCCGTCTTTGAGGCCTCTCAGCCCCTGCAGCGCGCTCGCGACGAGGCGCCCGACATCGAGCGGCTCGAGCTTGAGCGCGAGCTTGCCGGCCTCGATCTTCTCGATGTCGAGGATGTCGTTCACGAGCCGAATGAGCCGCTCCGTGTTCGCGCTGGCGATCTCGACGAGCGCGCGCGCCTCGGGCGGGAGCTTGCCCTTCACCTCCGACCCGAGGAGCCGCAGCGAGCCCCGGATCGACGTGAGCGGCGTGCGCAGCTCATGGGACACGACGGCGACGAACTCGCTCTTCAGCCTCTCCACCGCGTGCAGGTGCGAGACGTCGCTGGCCACGCCCAGGAAGCCCACGACGTGGCCGCCGCCGTCGCGCAGCGCCGTCACCGCCTGGGCGACAGGGAAACGCGAGCCGTCCTTCCGGGTGTGGGTCCAGGTGCGCGAGTCGGCCTGCCCTGCGGCCGCCCGCGCCGAGATGGCGTCGAAGTCGGGCGCGACCTCCCGGCCGAGCTCTCGCGACAGCGTCGCGGCGTGCGAGGCGAGCTCGTCGGGCGCGTGAAACACGGTGTAGTTCACCGTGCCCTCCACCTCGTGGCGGGCATACCCGAGCAGCCGCTCGGCCCAGGGGTTGAAGCTGCGGATGGTCCCGTCGAGCTCGGTGGCGACGATGGCCAGGTTGGCCGAGGCGAGGATGGCCGTCTGCAGGGCCGTCGTGCTCGCGAGCGCGCGCGCTTGCTCCAGGATCTTCGCCTCCGAGGCGCGGCGCACGGTGAGGTCGACGACCGTCGCGAGGGTCATCTTTCCCTGCGGGGTCTCGAGCGGCGTGAGGCCGATCTCCAGCGGAAACTCCGTCCCGTCGCGCCGCAGGCCGCACAGATCGCGGCCCGCGCCCATCGCACGCCGCCGCGAGTCGGCGCGGAAGGTGGCGCGCAGCTCGGGGTGCCGCTCGCGTGCGGGTCGGGGCAACAGCACCTCGACCGGTCGACCGAGCAGCTCGGCCCGCGGATAGCCAAAGATCCGCTCGATCTCGCTGTTCACGAGCACGATCGCGCCCTCGTCGTTCACCATCACCATCCCGCTCGCGGACGCCTCGAGCGCGGTCTGCGTGAGCGGCGGGACCGCGCTCGCTCGGACCTGTGCGGCTTCGCGCAGAGCGCTCTCGCGCGCCTCGTGGAGCGTGATCTGGGTGACCACCAGGCGCCCGAGCGCGGCGAGCGCGCGCCGCTGCTCCGGCGAAAGATCGCGGGGCTCGGTCGCCATCACGCAGAGCGCTCCCAGGGCCGAGCCGTCGG
Source organism: Myxococcales bacterium (assembly GCA_016720545.1). Lineage (NCBI taxonomy): Bacteria > Pseudomonadati > Myxococcota > Myxococcia > Myxococcales > Myxococcales bacterium. The sequence goes on along the minus strand of JADKKK010000014.1, from coordinate 98,802 downwards.
GCATGACGAGCGGCGTGCCCGCATAGAAGCGCAGGCCGTGCGACCCCGTCACGAACGGGGTCGTGGCGAAGCGCGCGTCGTCGCGGGCGTCCTGCACGACGAACACGCCGTCGTGGAGCAGCGTGTGCGCGCAGAGCGAGTGCTCGCGCGGGACGTCGAGCGTCAGGCCCGCGGGCACCCCGAACAGCGCCTTGGACCACTGCCGGTCGCGCGTGATGAGGTTCACCGCGGCGATCGGGGCCCCGCAGGCGGTCGCCGCCAGCTCCGCGAGGTCGTCGAACGCGGCCTCGCGCGGCGTCCCCACGAGGGCGGTGCGGCCGAGCGACTCGAGGCGCGCGTGCTCGTTCGCCGGCGCTTCCGCGGCGGACACGTCAACCGCCCATCATGTCGAGGAAGGGGCCGGGACCGATGAGCGTCGTGCCCCCGTCGACCAGCAGCGTCGCGCCCGTGATGTACGCGCCGGCGGGCGATACGAGGTAGGTCATCGCCTCCGCGATCTCGAAGATCGTGCCGTATCTGCCGAGCGGCACGCGCGCCTTCAGGGCGGCGGGAGCGTCGCCCGGAGCGAGGCGCGTCATGCCCTCCGTGCCCTCGATGGGCCCGGGCGCGATCGCGTTCACCCGCACGCCGAAGCGTCCCCACTCGAGCGCGAGATCGCGCGTGAGCTTCTCGATGCCCGCCTTGGCGGCCCCGGCGTGGCACTGGAGCGGGGTGGCCACCGTCGCCTGCGTCGCCGTGATGTTGACGACCGCGCCTCGGGCCTTCGACAGCTCCCCGAAGGCGGCGCGGCAGAAGTTGAACGTGCCGCACAAGTCGATGTCGATGACGGTGCGGAAGCCGTTCGCGCTCAGGGTGGCGGCGGGCGCCAGAAAATTGCCGGCCGCGCTGTTCACCAGGATGTCGAGCCCGCCATGCGCCGCCACGGTCGCCGCCACCGCCTCCTCGACCCTCGCGAAGTCGCGCACGTCACACGATTTCGTCGCCGCGACTCCGCCGGCCGCCACGATTTGGCGCTGCACGGCGTCGAGCTTCTCTTGCTTGCGCCCCACCAGCATCACCCGCGCCCCCTGCTCGGCGAGGCGGACCGCCAGGCCGGCGCCGATCCCGCTGCCGCCGCCCGTCACGAGCGCCGAGCGCCCCGCCAAGAGGCCACTCACGAATACGCTGCTCATCCTTCCGCCCTATTCCCCCGAGGCCTCTGGCCCCGCCTCGACCGGTTCGTCCTCGTCCGATGCCGCACACCCAGCGACCGCTCGCGCCTCGCGCGCTCTTTCGTCGCGCGCGTCCTCCTCCGCGATCGCCGCGAGCCCCGCTAGGGCGGCGAGCCGCAGCGGGTGGAAGGGAGGCCGGGGAGTGAAGGGGAGCGCCGCCGAGTGTCCGGCCTCGACCAGGCGCCGCGCGCAGAGGGCCACGCACGCCTTCCCCTGGCAGTACCCCGTGCCGAAGCCGGTGTACCGCTTCAGCGACTCGATGTCCGTGTAACCACGGGCGATGGCGTCATCGAGCTCATGCACAGTGACGTCCTCGCACCGGCACACGAACGCCTTCGCCATGTGTCGAGCGTAGCAGCCGCGACCCTCTCCGGGGGGCCAGAGAGGCGCCTCGCGCAGCTACGGCGCTGGTGGTCTAGCCCTAGGACCCCGTGGAGGATACCCTCGGCCGCCATGTGGGTGCAGACCAAGAACGCGTGGATCTACGACATTGCGCTCGGCGGACGCGCCCTCCCACGCATCTGGCCCCGCGTGGCCGGCGTCACTACGCTCGCGGTGATCTCGTCGTACGCCTACCACCACCTGCCACACTTCCACTTCAGCCTCACGACCACTCCCTTCACCCTCATCGGCGTGCCGCTCGGCATCTTCTTGGGTTTCCGGAACAGCGCGAGCTACGACCGCTTCTGGGAGGGGCGGAAGCTGTGGGGCGCGCTCGTGAACACCACGCGCAGCTTGGCCCGACAGATCACGACGTTCATCGTGGCGCCGGAGGGGGCCTCGCCCGAGGAGCACGCGGCCGTGCGACAGGAGCAAGAGCGGCTCGTGCGCATGGTCGTCGCCTACGTCCACGCGTTCCGGCACCACCTGCGCGACCAAGACGCGAGGCTCGGGCTCGACGAGGTGCTCACCGCGGAGGAGCTCGCCGCGATCGCCCCCCACGAGAACGTGCCCATCGCGCTGCTCGGGCTGCTCGGCGAGCACTTCCTCGCCGCGCGCCGGCGCGGGCTCGTGCACATGTACCATGCACCCATCCTGGAGCAGTCGCTGGTGTCTCTGACCGACGTCCAGGGCGCCTGCGAGCGCATCAAGACCACGCCGATCCCGTACTCGTACACTGTGCTCATGCACCGGATCGTCGGGTCGTACTGCGCCCTCTTGCCTTTCGGCACCGCGGAGGCGCTCGGCTGGGCCTCCGTCGCCGTCGTGGCGTTCGTGTCGTACGCGCTCCTCGGCCTCGACTCGATCGGCGACGAGCTCGAGCAGCCGTTCGGCCTAGACCCCAACGATCTCGCGCTCTTCGCGATCTCGCGTACCATCGAGATCAACCTGCTGCGCCGCATCGACGCGACCGAGGTCCCGGCGCCCGCGAAGCCTCACCGTGGCATCCTCGCGTAGCTCGGCCTCGGCGGGCCTGTGGGCCGGGCCCCCGCGGTCGCAGGGTCAGGAAAAAAAACGCTTCGCGTGGCGCGGCGAATGGGTTGACCATGGGGAATGGAGTTGGATTTCGCGCCCCTCGAGCGCCTGTGCGCGAAGGTCTGGTCGTCGGCCTCCGTGGACATCTCGCAGATGCCGGGCGGGGCCTCCACGCGCCGCTATTTTCGCGTCACCCCGCAGGAAGGCGGGAAGAGCCTCGTCGCGATGTTCGTCCCCGATGGCCCCAAGCCGGAGGAGGTGCACAACGGCGCGACGACCGAGCGCTGGCCGTTCCTCGAGGTGCGCGACCTGCTCGCCGCCCGCGGCGTGGACGTGCCCGAGGTGTTCGCGGAGGACACCGCCAACGGCTGGCTGCTCCTCGAGGACCTCGGCGAGGACACCCTCGCCAACTACCTCTCGCGCGTGCCGACCGAGAAGCCTGCGCTCTACACGTGTGCGGTCCGCGATCTCGCCGAGGCGCAGGCCGCGCTCCGCGAGCTCCCCGCGGGGTCGATCGTGGCCAGTCGCTCGTTCGACTACACCCTGCTCCGCTGGGAGATCGAGCACTTCCGAGAGTGGGGCCTCGACGCGCGCGGCAAGGCGCTCACCGCAGACGACGCGGCCGAGTTCTCCGTCCACGCGGACACCCTCGCGCGGCGCGTGTCCGAGCTCTCCCGGGGCTTCACCCACCGTGACTACCAGTCGCGCAACCTCATGGTGCGCGACGAGCCCCGCCGCCCCGGCAAGACGCACGGCCTCGTGTGGATCGACTTCCAAGACGCGCTCCTCGGGCCGCGCGTGTACGATCTCGTGGCCCTGCTCAACGACAGCTACCAGACCTTCGATCGCGCGTTCGTCGAGGCTCGGCTCGGCGAATACGCCGACGCGGCGGGCCTCGACGCCGCCGGCCGCGAGGGCCTCCTCTACGAGTTCGACCTCGTCACGGTGCAGCGCAAGCTGAAGGACGCCGGCCGCTTCGTGTTCATCGACCGCGAGAAGAACAACAGCGCGTTCCTGAAGTTCGTGACCCCCACCGTCGGGAAGGTAGGCACCGCGCTCGAGCGCCTCGCGCCGCACGACGACGGCATGCGCCGCCTCCACGCGCTCCTGAGTCGGGCGGTCGGCGACGAGCTCCGCGCGTAGGCGAGGGGGAGGCGAGCGGGGGAAGCGAGGGGGAGGCGAGCGGGGGAAGCGAGGGGGAGGCGAGGGCCTCGCGAGGGGCCGCGAGAGTGGAGGCGCGGGTCGCGGGGTTGCTGCGCGGCGGCGCCGACGATGCTAACCGTCGTGCTCATGACTGAACGCGGCGTTCCCTCCGCCATCCGCAGGTCGCCGCCGGCGGTCTCCGTGCACCCCGACGGGCTCTTGCTGCGCCCCGCGGGCGGCGGCCCCGACGTGCTCGTGCCGCTCGTCGCGGGCGCCATGCACTACTTCCGCCACGACGTGGAAGACTGGGCGCCCGCGCTCGACGCCCTCCGCGCGATGGGCATGCGCCTCGTCGACATCTACGTGCCGTGGGGCGTGCACGAGCTCTCGCAGAACCGCTACGACTTCGGCTCGATCGATCCGCGGCTCGACGTGCGCAAGTTCGTCGACCTCGCCGCCGAGCGCGGGCTCTACGTCATCCTCCGGCCCGGGCCGCACATCAACGCCGAGCTCACCTTCTTCGGCGTCCCCGAGCGCGTCGTGTGGGACCCCGCCTGCCAGGCCCGCACGCCCAAGAACAACCCGGTCATTCTCCCGATGGTGCCCGTCGCCTTCCCGGTGCCGAGCTACGCGAGCGACACGTTCCACGACGAGGCCGCCGAGTGGCTCCGCGCGGTCGGGCGCGAGCTCGCCGACCGGGTGTATCCCGCGGGCCCGATCGTGCTCTTTCAGGTGGACAACGAGGGGGCGCTGTACTTCCGCGACGGGCCGTACGACCAGGACTACCACCCCGACGCGCTCCGCCTCTTTCGCCAGTTTCTGCGCGAAAAGTACCACACGATCGAGGCGCTGCGGGCCGCGTGGCGCGAGCAGGGCGAGCTCACCACCTTCGCCAGCGTGTCGCCGCCCACCCGCTTCGACGCCAAGGCGCCGGACGACCTCGTGCGCCACATGGACTGGATGACCTTCCACGAGCACCTGCTCGCGTCGGCCATGGTGCGCTTCGCCGAGGTGGGCAAGGAGGCGGGCTTCAGAGGCATTCCCACGTCGCACAACCTGCCGCCGGGCGAGGCCGCCACCGCGCTCAACGCGGGCCGAATGGCGAAGATCGTCGACCTCGTCGGGCTCGACTACTACCACCCGGCCACGCCCGAGGCGCACATGACGCTGCTGCGCCGCACGACCGAGCTCGCGACGCGCGCCGAGGGTTTTGGGGGCCCGCCCTTCGCGGCGGAGATGGGCGCGGGCTATCCGCCCATCTTCGCGCCGCTCGACGAGCACGACTCGCTCTACACGCTGCTCGCCGCGATGGCCTACGGCCTCCGCGCGTACAACCTCTACATGGCGGTCGACCGCGAGCGCTGGATCGGCGCGCCGGTGGATCCGCACGGGGCGCCGCGGCCGCTGGCCGACGCGTACCGCCGGTTGAACTCACTGTTCGACACGGTGCGCTTTCACGAGCTCCGCCGGCGGGTGCCCGTGCGCCTCGTGGTGCCGCGCGCGCTCCGGCGGCTCGCCCGCGCCACCCACGCGTTCGGCCCCGTGACCCCTACGCTCTTCAACGTGATCGGCGTGGGCTTTCGCGACTCGTGCCTCGAGGAGGAGCTCGGCACCGGCGAGGTGCCCACGTTCGTCGCCGAGTCGTTCCTGCTCGCGTTCGAGCGTGCGCTGCTCGCGCGCGGCGTGCCGTTCGCGTACGCGGGCGGCGACAGCTTCGAGGAGTCGACCGCGGGAGCTTCGTGGATCGTGTGCGCGAGCGTCGCGGGCCTGAAGCCGGAGTTCGTCGAAAAGCTGCAGTCTGCACGCAAAACCGGCGCGCGCGTCACGCTCGGCCCGCGCGTGCCGTCGCGCGACGGGCAGATGCGCACGATGGCGACGCCGCACGCCATCGAGGGCCTCGAGGTGTGCGCGCTCGACGAGGCCACCGACGCCGACGCGCTGGTCGCCGAGCGTGTCCGGGAGCTCGGCCTGCCCACCTACCCGGTGAGCCCCACCTCGTGCTTCGTGACCGTCCACGAGGATCGCGAGGGCGAGGCCCGCGTGGTGTTCGTGATGAACCCGACCGACGCCGCGGTGGAGGTCACGTTCTCCGTCGGGCGTGTCGGCGCGCTCCGCGATCTGCTCGAGCGCACGCCCACGGGTCCCGTCGTGGCGGAGGCAGGCGCGTTCACCCTCGACGTGCCGGCGCGCACCGTGCGGGTGATGGGCGTGGAGTGAGGGTCACCCGGTCAGCGACTCGGCCTCATATGCCCATGCACGACTGGCGGGGGCGATCGTCTTCCATGCGGCACGGGCCGGGCGAAGGCGCGGCTTCGAGGCGGGAGCGTACCCGGCGCGGGTGTGTGCGCCGGAGCGTGGACCACGGCGCATCATTTGATCGAGTATGTGCGCTGCCATTCTTCGACGGACATCGGCCCAATGGGCTCAAGCAGTTTCAACGCGACGGCCGCGAACTCGGGCCACCGGTACTCGTCGCCCTCATCGTGCTGGGGAGGCTCCAGCGCCGTGAGCACTTCGTAGACCGCTCCCGGCGACACCTCCGGGGTAGCGGTGATGCCGTAACGCACCACGCAGCCATGATGAAGCACCTTCTTCACGCAAGCGGCGAGCTGGGAAGCGACCTGCTGGCGCGGAATCGTAAGTCCGACGCCCTGCTCGCAGCCCGCGCCCACGGGTGCCACCATGCCAACGCCCGCGCGGCGTGCCACCATGCCAACGCCTTCCGGCACAAGGAGCAGGTCTACCTTCGCCTCGACGCAGCGGTGCCCGTCCCTCCCCATCCGTGTAGAATACTTGAACGCGAAGTCGGGCCCGCGCTGGTCCGGGCCGACCGAGATGAAATAGAAGTCGGTGTGCCCCGCCTTCTCCACCGTTTGAACGATGTCCAGCAAGGCCCGGTACGGTGTATTCTCTGACAAGAGCACGCGGACCCCGCCATGCGGCATACGGTCGTCCAGATTCTTTTCGAGCCCGCGCGGCCCCCTCGCCCGGGGTGCCGCCGGGCGGTACGGCTCGAGCATCGAGAAGAGCGTGGGCAATGTCGGCTGCTCGTCACTTGCCGTCGTGGGCCTTCCCTGAAGCCCGAAGCGAACCAGCGCCTCGCGCGAAGGGGTCGCCATGACCTCGGCGTCTCCCAAGAAGAGCGCCTGGGGAGTCAAGGTGACGAGCGGCATGGCGCGCACCCTGTCGCTCATCGGTGGCAGGGGGGTGCTCACTCGAGCGAGCGCCAAGATCGACGTCCCGCGGGGAGCAAGCGCGGGAGAAGCCCTCCTCGCACGGTCGTACTCCGGATCGCGCGCCGCGTACTCCACGATCGCCCCCACCCCGCCGAGCGCGCCGAGCGCACAAAGCACGATCACGATCACTCCCCAGGGTATCCGTGCTCGTTCGCCCATTAGTCCTCGAAATGGAAGGGACGGCGCCGCCGAAGCCGTGGGGCGGGACGGCTCCGTCATCGTAGCGGAAGCCACGATAACCGCCCGCGACAAATCTCAAAACCCCGGCGCCACTAGTTTATCGACAACGAGCCCGATCGGGTTCGAACTAAAGAGACAACTCGCCACCATGGCGGCATAGTCAGCCTGTCCGTTTGCCGAGGGGAAGTTCACGTTCAAGAGGCTCAGCGCCCGGCGCCGAGGCGATCGAGCACTACACACGCATCCTGAAAGCCGCCCTCGCATCCTCGCTCGAAGAAGCCGCTTGGAAAGCGTGCGGTGCTGCGCATAGTCTCTTGGCTGACACGAGCGCCGCGTCGGGCGGGCAGATCCAGGGCCCTCCAAACATCTCCCGCGCGCGACATCGGTCATTCGGGAGCGAACCATGCGAACCATGCGAACCATGCGAACCATGCGAACCATGCGCGGGTTGACGGTCTCCTCCGTGGTGGGCGGACTGATGGCCTGTCAGGGGGTGACCGCTTCCGCGCCCACTCCGACGCTCTCGGGTCCCTGGGGTCGAGCGTCAGCCATCCGGCAGGCCGCGGTCGACAAGATCGACCTGCTGCTCGTGATCGACAACTCGCGCTCCATGGGCGACAAGCAGGCCATCATCAGCGAGGCCGTCCCCGACCTCATCGAGAGCCTCTCCACCCCGAATTGCGTCGACGAGAGCGGCAGACCCACGGGCGACCGCGCCGACCCCGCCGCCGAGGAGGGCAAGGAGTGCAAGACCGGAAAGGCCGAGTTCAAGCCGATCGTCGACATCCACGTCGGCGTGGTCTCGTCGTCCATGGGCGGCTTCGGCTCCGACGCGTGCGCCGACGCGCAGAACCCGACCGACGAGACGCTGAACGCGCACAACGACGACAAGGGGCAGCTCATCAACCGCTCGGGCGCCAAAGAGACGCCGATCGGGAACGCGTCGCCCTCGAACTTCCTCTCCTGGTTTCCGGGCGTGAAGCGCAACGAGGCCAAGAAGCCGTCGGCTGGCTCGACGCCGTACACGACCCTGGCCGACTTCAACACCGCCTTCGCCGGCCTCATCGGCGGTGTGAACGAGTACGGCTGCCGGTTCGAGGCGAGCCTCGAGAGCTGGTACCACTTCCTCGTCCAGCCCGACCCGTACGCGAGGGTCGTGCGCAGCCCGCGAGGGGCCGACTACGACGGCGTCGACGAGACCATCCTCCGGCAGCGCGCGGACTTCCTCCGCGCCGACTCGCTCGTCGCGATCGTCATGCTCACCGACGAAGACGACTCGGCCGTCGATCCGCTCGCCATCGGCCACCAGGGCTGGGCGTTCATGAACACGAAGTTCCCGGCCTCGATGGGGATCGCCGGCGCGCAGCGCGAGCCCGACCGCGGTGGCGGCTCGACCGCGCCGAAGGGCACCACCGCGTGCGACACCAATCCCGGCAGCGCCGACTGCACCTCCTGCGGCTTCAAGAACGACCCCAAGGTCCAGGCCGACGCGAAGTGCAAGGACAACGACGGCTTCTATGGCAAGGGCGACGACGACATAACGTGCGCTTCCACAAGATGAAGCAGCGCTTCGGTGTCGACCCGCAGTACCCCATCAAGCGTTACGTCGACGGCCTCACCAAGACCCGATCCCCGACCGGGTGACCGAGCACGACGCGAACGGCAACTACATCGGGCAGGGCAAGTGCCGTAACCCGCTGTTCTCCAAGAACCTGCCGAAGGCCGGCGGCGACGCCGACGCCCTCTGCAACCTCGAGAAGGGGCCGCGCGCGCCCGACCTCGTGTTCTTCGCGGTCGTCGGCGGTGTCCCGCAGGACCTCATCCACTTCGACGCGAGCAACGTCGAGAAGAGCAAGGTCACCGAGGAAGACTGGGTCAAGATCATCGGTCGCGATCCCGACAAGTACAACCTCGAGGGCATGGACGCGCGCATGGACCAGTCGGTCAGCCGCGCAACGGCCGGCCCGCGCCGAGCGCGACGCCGGGCACGAACTTCGACGGCAGGAGCTGCGCGACTGGGACACGAAGGGCCAGACCTCCAGTACGCCTGCACCTTCCCCTCGCGGCCCCGTGCAGTGCGGCGCCACGAACAAGGAGACCTGCGACCCGACGGCACGAAGAACCCGCCGCTCTGCTCCGCCGCGACCACGCAGAGCCGCGCGAAGGCGTACCCCACGCAGCGTCAGTTCCGTGTCGTCCACGCGCTGAAGGACCAGGGCATCATCAGCTCGCTCTGCCCGCTCACCACGGGCGAGGGCGCGGCCGAGAAGCAGGAGGCCAAGGACGTCGACGGCAAGCCCAACCCGCGCTACGGCTACCGGCCCGCGGTCAAGTCGATCGTCGACCGCCTGAAGAACGCGCTCGCCAACCAGTGCCTCCCGCAGAAGCTCGCCCGCGACCAGAAGGGCCAGGTCTCCTGCCTGATCCTCGAGACCCTCCCCAACAAGGGCGACAAGTGCGCGGCGTACGGTCTGACGGATCCGGCTCCCGAGATCCTCGAGGAGTTCCGCGAGAGCCAGAAGGAGACATCGGACGAGGCGTCGCTCACCGTCTGCCAGGCCAACCAGATCGTGAAGAAGCCCGGCGAGACCTGCGCGCGCGACACCGCGGCGGGCTGGTGCTACGTCGAGAACACCGAGTCCAGCAAGGTCCTCGACGCATGCTACCAGGCCATCGTGTTCTCGGCCGCGGGCACCCCGCCGGTGGGCGCGCTCACCCACCTCCAATGCGTGGCCAGTGCGCCCGCCGGTGGCTGAGCGGTCACGCGCTTCTCTTGGTGCGACCTCCCGCGGCCCCGCAGCGGCGGTCTGGCGGGCCGGAGCGACCTCGCTTCCGAGCTTCGACCATCGGCGGCGAAGCGGCAGAACGGATGCGGGGGTAGCATGGGCTGCGCCGACCCCGTTGCTCGGGGTGGCCCAAGCTGGTATGTGCCGCCCAGCACCTCTCAAACGCCCCCGAGCCCGTGGGGCCTCATCCCTGGCGCTTCGTGAAACTCCTCTACGTGTCCTTCGACGGGGTGCTGCAACCCCTGGCCTTTTCGCAGGTCGTTCGGCCCATCGCGGCGCTCGCGAAGCGAGGGTTCGACTACCACCTGCTGAGCTGTGAGCGTCCGAAAGACCTCGCAGATCCGGAGAAGGTGCGGCACGTGCGCGAGGCCCTCGGCGACGTCCGGTGGACCTCCGTCGAAGTCGAGGTCGCGGGGTCGGGGCGGCGCGCTGCGGAGTCGCTCGGGCGCACGATCGCGACCGCGCACGCGATCGCGCACCGAGAGAACGTCGACCTCGTGCACGCGAGGGCGCATCAGGGGGCCTTGGTGTCGCGATCCGTGAAGGCCACGCTCGGCGTTCCGTACCTGTTCGACGTCCGCGGGACGTGGGTCGAGGAGCGCCGGGACTGGTTCGGCCGGCCTGCCGCCTACGCCGCGGGCAAGCTCGTCGAGCGGAGCCTCTTCGCTTCGGCTTCGGGCTTCGTCACGCTGACTCAGCTGCTGGCGAATGACCTCGAGGCCGAGTGCGGACGAGACGGTCGCCCCCTGCGGGTCATCACCACCTGCGCCGACTTCGACCGGTTCTCGCTCCGGCCCGCCGGGCCTCGCGCAGTGTCGGACGCGAACGGCCCCGGAGGCGACCTCAAGCGCCGGCTCGTGGACCGCGTCGTCATCGGCATCGTCGGCGCGCTAAACTCGTCTTACAACGTCGGCGCGACGATGGGCCTTGCGCGCCGCATCCTCGCGGCGAGCCCCCGGACCCACCTCCTCGTCCTCAGCCAACAGACGGACGCCTACGGCGAGCTGCTCACGCGCGAGGGGCTGCCGGCCGATCGCTGGAGCGTGACCGCGGCGCCTCACCACGAGATGGCGGACTGGCTCCGAAACATCGACTGGGGCTTTCTTCTTCTCCACGAGGTCGCGGCGAAGCGCGGCTCGATGCCCACCAAGCTCGCCGAGTTCTTCGCGTCGGGCGTGAGGCCGATGGCCTATGGCTGCAACTCCGAAATGATGTCTTGGGTCCGGCGGACCGGGTCGGGCCTTGCGCTCGATTCGCTCGACGACGACGCGCTCGACGACGCGGCGCGGCGAGTGGCCGCCCACGCGGAGCACGGCTCGAGCGCCGACGATCACGCCTCGCTCGCCCGGGCGAGAGAGATCGCGCGGCCACACTTCTCGAACGAGGCCGGGGTCAAGAGCTACGAAGAGCTTCTGCGCGCGATCGAGGCGAACGGCCGCTCGCGGCGCTCCCGAGGCTGACCCGCGAAGGAGCTCGGGACTACTCCGTCGTGGCGCTTCTGCGGCGGCGGCCAAGGGCGAAGGTGAACGCGAGCGCGAGGGCGGCTCCCGCGAAGGGCGAAGCGGGTGCGCGTCCGCCCGCGCTGCAGCCATCGCCAGGTGCCGCCTCGGGCTGGGGACCGTCGGCCCGAGGCATCGCGGCGTCCGCGGTTCCTTGGACTGCACCGTCCACAGTTCCGGGCGCGGCGTCGGCTCCGGGCGCGGCGTCGGCTCCGGGCGCGGCGTCGGCTCCGGGCGCGGCGTCGGCTCCGGGCGCGGCGTCGGCTCCGGGCGCGGCGTCGGCGTCTCCAGGATTCCCGGCGTCGGAGGTCCCGGGCCCGGAGTCGGTGCTCCCGTCGACCGCGCCCCCGTCGACCGCGGCGAGCACGCACGGGCCGGTGCCGTCGGAATAGGTCCCTGGTGGGCAGACGGTGCAGACCGTATCGGCCGCGGGTGTGCAGGCGGCCGTCGGCGCGGTGCCGGCCTCGCACGTGGAGCAGGCCGCACACCTGGTGTCGGCGGTGGCGCTGCAGGCGACCTGCGCGTACTCCGTGGCAGCGCAGACCGTACACGGCGAGCAGGAGCTCCCGACGAGGTACGCATCGGGTTTGCACGTGAGGCACTCGTCGGCTTGTGTGCCCGAGCAGGTCGCGCAGGTGGTGTCGCAGCCGAGCGCCGTCAGAATCTGTGGAATCTTGTCGACGCGCACGAACGTGTAACCGAGCGCTTTGAGCTTCGGCACCATGTCTTTGACCATATCCACGGTGGACCCCCGCGCCCAACGGTAGGGGTCGTGCATGAGCACGATGCCTTTCCCGAGGCTGTTGATCTCGGCGATGTACGCGTCGCTGCACTGCGCCGTGGTGGCGTAGCCGGTGCCGTTCGCGAGGGCGCCACTCGACGTATAGAGTTGCCCCTGCCAGCAGGCCCAGTCGGCGCCGGCGTTGGGATAGCTCCGCGCCGTCCCGCCGATGTCCCAGAAGATGGGGCCGATGTATTTGTTCATCGGAGTGAGCTTGAGCGCGTCGAAGTCTGCCTGGTTCCAGTAGCCGTAGGGCGCGCGGAAGAGGAACGTCCGCGGCGGCACGTACGGGCTGATGGAGTTGTCCGTCTGGAGCAGCTCCTCGTAGACGACCGTCGTCCCGTTAGGCTCGACTATCTGAAGGGTCAGGTCGCCGTGGGTCGTGGAGTGATTCGCGATGAGGTGACCGTCGGCCTGGAGCTGCGCCATGAGGGCCGCCGGATTGGCCACGATGTCGGCGTTGTTGTCGAGCGGCGGCAGGGGCGTCGCCAGGTGCCGGCCATTCATGAAGAACACCGCGGGGATGCCCTGGCTCTTCAGGTAGGTAGAGAGCTCGCGGGTGCGTGGGCCCGGGCCGTCGTCGAAGGTGAACGCGAGCTGCCCCGGGGCGAGAGAGGCGCCGCGGAGGAGCGCGTTGTTCGCGATGAGCGCATCGGAGCTCTCGCCGAGCGTGATCTCCTGGTCTTTCGATGTACAGCTCGCGAGGACGGCCAACGCCGCAAGGCCCGTCACCAAAGCTCTGCGAACGCTCATGGGACATGGTGGGTGGCGGCTGGCGCCCCGTCAACCACCAACTCCCGCGCCCCTCCCTCGGGAGTACGCCCGTTCAATAGCCCCGCCGCGCCCGTCTCCGCGGGCCAAGCGCGCGCCGCCGCGTGCGCTACTTCGCCTCGAGCGCCTTGAGCTTGGCGGCGAGGTCGGCGGTGGTCGTGTCGACGAGGTCCTTCGTGTGGCCGGTCCGCGCGAGGTTGGCCGGGGAGAGCCTTAGGAGGTTGTCGACCTCGAACGGATCCTTCTCGAGATCGTAGAGCTCGCGCTCGGGGCTGCCGTCGTGCACGCGGAGCTTGGTGCGCGCGTTGTCGGCGTAGTGCTCGACGTATTTCCACTTCTTGGTGCGCACCGCGGCGTGGGTGTCGGGGCGGCCGGCGATGCCCGGGCCCCAGCACTCGGAGAGCACCTCGGTGCGTGGCCAGGGCCCCTTGGCGGTCCCGTCCACGAGCCCCGCGAAGCTCATGCCGTCGACCTTCTCGGGCACGCTCGCGCCGGACCAAGCGGCGAACGTCGGCGCGAGGTCCACGTTCATCGTGAAGTCGTCGACCGTGCGGGGCCCGCCCGCCGCGCGCGGGTCCATGACCACGAGCGGCACGCGGATGCACTCTTCGTACGCGCAGTTCTTGTGGGTGTGCCAGTGCTCGCCCCAGGCGAAGCCGTTGTCGCCCGTGTAGACGATGATCGTCTCGTCGGCGACGCCGAGCTCCCCGAGCACCTTGAGGATGTCCTCGATCGCGTCCTCGGTGGCGAGCACGCTGGCGAGCTGCATGTGCCGCACGCGGTCGAGGCGGTCCTCGGCGGTGCGCTTCGCCTTGGTCTCCTGGATCCACTGCGGCTTGTCGGTCATGTCGGCCTCGAGGTAGCTCGGGGGGCGACCCTTCCAGTCGAAGAGAGCGCAGCTCGAGAGGCGGTCGAGCGCCTCCTTCGAGAAGGTCGGCTCGTCGGGATCGGGCTGGTACCGCGCCGGAGACAAGAAGGGACCGTGAGGGGCCTTCGGGGCGAAGTGGGCAATCCACGGCTTCCCCTCCTGGGACACCTTGCGAATGAACCCGATCACCTGATCGCGGAGCACGTCGGTGGAGTAGTTCTCCTTGCCGTTGCGGACGACCTCGTCGGCGACGCCCTTGCACTTGCGCTCCTTCTTCTTGCCCTTCTTCTTCCCTTTGGCGTTCTCCTCGCCGTCGCTCTTCTCGGCCGCGGCGCCCTTGCCCTTCTTCTTCCCCTTGCGATCGCCGTCGTCCTCCGCCTCGTTCGAGAGGTAGCAGCGGCGCGTCGCCTTGGCCTCGCCGAGGCCGCGCTCCAGCAGGTCGAAGTCGAAATATTCGGCGTGCGAGAAGGCGCGCCACTCGTCCCAGTGGGGCGGGACGTGCGTTGGCTCGGTCTCGAGGATCTTGTCGTACGCGTTCAGGTACTTGCCGAAGTACCCCGTGCGATACCCCTTCTGCTGGAGCCACCCGGCGAAGGTCTTCGACTCGTTGCCATTCTTCCGGAAGTCGATGGCCCCCGGCGACTTGCTGCCGTCCTCGTCCTCGATGTCTCCGTTCGAGAGCACCCCGTGGTTGTGGGCGTATTTGCCAGTCAGGACGGATGAGCGCCCTGGGCAGCAGAGCGGCGTCGAGGCGAAGTTGTTCTTGAACGTCGTGCCGCGCGCGAGCAGCTTGCCGAGCTTCGGCATGCACGAGAGCGTGTCGGCGCGCTGGTCGTCGGCCAGCACGAAGAGGATGTTCGGGCGGGCCTTGCCGTCGGGCCGCCCTTTGCCGGTCACCGCGACCGCGCCGCTGCCGCTCGGAGCGGCAGTGGCGACCGCGCTAGGCCCCGGCGCCTCGCTCTTGCCGCCCTTGCCGCCTTTTCCACCCGACCTTGTCGGCGCCGGTGCCATTGCACGAGAAGACACCCGCGGCGAGAAGCAGCCCCAACGAAATCCAACGCCCCATGGGTCGACGCTACACGAAGGAGGCCTGGTGGAGCACCGAAGAGCCGCGCGGGTCGGCCCTCCGACCGTGCTGGATGTGGCGAGCCCAGGTGTGTCACCCTCGCTTCATGGGTGGATCGGTCTATTTCATCCCGCTCGCGCGCGGCCCCGCGGACGGGCCGACCCGGGAGGCGCTGCTCGAGACGACCTGGGGCGTGCTCGCGCGGCGCATCGACTCCCTCGCCAAGAAGAAGGGCCTCCGCGACATCACCGGCGCGTACCTGGCGATGGAGTCCTCGGACGGCATCCGCGACGGGAGCTGGTTCGCGGACGAGGGGAACATCACCCTCTCGTTCGGTGACGCGGCCGGGCTCTGCGTCGGGGAGGCCGACGCCTCGTACCACTGGGCCGAGCTCGTCACCCTCGAGATGTGGGACGTCCTCGCCGAGCGCATCCGCCCGTACGGCGCCGAGCTCGGCCCCAAACCGCGAACGCTCGAGGACGCGCTCGCGAAGAACCCCGACCCGATCTTCTACTTCGGGACCAAGCTCGCGGTGACCACCCAAAACCCCACGGCGGGCGACGACCACGAGTTTCGGGTGTTCGACTCGGTATACCCTCTCTCGAAGGTCCCGGCCGCCGACCGCGAGCGCGTGCGGGGGCTCATCCGCGAGGGTCGGTGCGCGTGCGATCTTTGCCAGTCGCTCCGCCAAAAACTCGGGCTGCCGCTCGCCCCCGAGGCCGCGCGCCCGCCGAAGCGCGCGAAGCCCAAGGCGGCCGCGGCCCAAGAAGGGACCCGAGCCGCCGCGCCCGCGCGCGCCGCGCCGGCGTTCGACCTCGCGAGCGCTCCCGTGCGGACGGCGCTCGAGGGCAAGGCGCTGCTCGCTTCTCCCGGCGAGGTCGTGATCCTCGACCTCGCCGAGCGGTGGTTCGCGGGCAAGAAGGTCTCGCCGACGCTCCGGCGCGCGCTCCCGTCGATGCCTATCCGCGCGCTCGGGCTGTACCACCAGCGAATGCGCGATCTCTGGCCGGAGGTGTACGAGCTCGCCGACCTCGAGATCCTTTCGCTCTACGACACGAGCCTCCCTCGAGGTCTGCCCGCCGACATCGGGCGACTCGGGAAGCTCCACGCGATCGATCTCGGCTGGAATTCGTCTTCGGCGACGTGGGATCCGGCGCTGTTCCGCATTCCCTCGCTCGAGGGGGTGCTCGGTGTCGGCGGCGACGATCCGCCCCCCGACCTGCTCGCGCGGCCGCTCTCGTTCCTCGACATGGGAGCGTGGCGGCGCCCGGGACCGAAGGCGGCGCGCGAGCTGCGGCTCGAGGCCGCGATCTACCCCGACGGGTTCCTCACGTCGGAGGACGTGGCGCGGATGCCGCTCCGCTTCTTGTGGACGACGAAGGCTGCGCTCCCCGAGGGGAACCCGCTGGAGACGCTCGCCCTCGACGGCGACGAGCCGCCTCGGTGGATCGCCGGGCTCCCCGCGCTGCGGCACCTGCACCTCTCGGTGAAGCGCCTCCCGGACTGGCTCCCCGAGCTGTCCGGGCTCGAGACGCTGGTGGTCCACATGCACGGCGCGACCGAAGGCGCCCTCCGCCCGCTCGAGCGGATGTCCTCGCTCCGCCGGCTCGGGCTCTTCGCCCACCAGGCCGCGTCGCTCCCGCTCGACCTCTCGGGCCTCGAGCGCCTCGAGCTCCTCGCGATCAGCGACGGCCCGAAGCGCTGGGCCGACATGCCACGAGGGATCGCGACGCTGCCCGCGCTTCGGCGCTTCTTCACGTCGATGCTTGGCGCGGGCGAAGACGCGAAGGCCAAACGCGCCGTCGCCGCCACCGTGATCGACGGCAACGTGATCCGCCTCTGGAACCCGTTCGACCTCTACGGCGCGCTCTCCCCACCGGGCTCGGCGGCGCGCCTCCTCGCGCGCTTCCGCAACGAGCACTGGCTCGACGACCTCTGAGGTCGAGGCGGCTCGAACCCGAGCGCTGACACCATGAAGAGCGCCTGCCGAGCAGAGTGGATAGCTGGCTAAGCTAGCGTTGTACGCACAAGGAGAGGTCACCATGAGAGCGAGTCTTCTTCCCGTCGTGGTCCTCGCGCTCGTCGCGGCGGGCTGCAAGGATCCCCCAGCCCTCTCCGCCCCTTCCCCCGCCACGAGCACGCCCACCACGACCGCGCCGGTGACCGACGCGTCGCCCGCTGCGGACGGGGCGTCTACCGCCGCTCAGGCGCTCCCCGGGACCGCGCTCGCGGGGACCGTGGTCGACGGCGCTGGCCAGCCCATCGCGGGCGCGGCGATCGAGATCCAGCCGGTGGGCATGGTCTCGCCGCCCGCCACCACGACAGACGCCGCGGGGCACTTCGCGTCGCGGCTCTCCGTCGGCTCCTGGCGGATCAAGGTCTCGAAGAAGGGCCGCTCCGAGACGTGGGTCACCCAGGAGATCGCGGAGGGTCAGTCGGCGGTGGCGCTGACCATCACCGTCCCGGAGGCCGCGTCCCTCGTGGTCGACACAGACTGCAAGGCCTGCGTCGGCGCGTTCGTGAACGTGTCGGTGGGCAATCACGGCTTCAGCTCGACTCTTCGAGACAACGGCGCCGCGACCTTCACTGGGCTCCCCGTCGGCGACGCGGTCGTGACCCTCCACCACGACAAGGACCCGCGGCGGCCCATGCACTCGGAGGCCCCCGTGAAGCTCACGCCGGGCGCCGAGTCGCGCGCCACGCTGAAGGTCACGGCGCTCGCCGCGAGCGCAAACGTGACGGGCGTGCTCGTGGAGCGGGATGGCAAGTGCGCGACCACGGCGGGAGGCGGGCAGCTCGTCGTCGACGTCATGTTCAAGGGGTTTCAGCGCCGCGTGGTCGCCGCCGCGAATGGCACGTTCACCGTGCCGAACGTGCTACCAGGCGAGTGCACGCTCAGCGGGCTGCGCATCGACCCGACCAACGCGATGAGCGGGGCGAACGGAGGGCGGACCCAGACCACCGTCGTGGCGCCCGCGACGCGCGTTGGGGTCAAGGTGAACGACTTCTTCCACGCCTCCGACGGCCCGCCCGTCGGCGCTCGCGACTGCCCCGGCGAGTACCGGGCGAAGGGCGCCGTGCGCGCGGGCGCCGCCTTGACGAAAGGTGGTCTGTCCCCCGAGGTCATCCGGCGCGTCGTGCACCCAAACTTGGGGCGCCTGCGCTCCTGCTACGAGCTCGGCCTCCGCGCGAACCCGAAGCTCGAGGGGCGGGTCGTCGTGAAGTTCGTCATCGACCCGAGCGGGGCGGTCTCGAGCGCGCAAGAAGGCAACTCGGATCTGCAAGACGCGGGCGTCGTCGTGTGCGTCTTGGGCGCCTTTCGAAGCATGAAGTTCCCACGGCCGGAGAGCGGGAGCGTGACAGTCACCTACCCTGTCATGTTCAGTCCGGGAGAGTGAGGACGCGTCGCGCCGGATCGCCTTGACTACCTCCCGGCCGCCCGCGACGTGGGCGGTCAGGGGCCGAGCACCTCGTCCAGCGAGGCGGCGGTGAGGACGCGCTCCGCCCAGGTGTCGAGGGTCGGCACGTCGGCGGCCTCTACGCGCAGAATGGCCCCCTCGGAGAGCGGACCGAAGCGGAGCGTGAGCAGCTTCTGCAAGAGCACACGGCGCCCGTGCAGCTCGCCGCGAGCTTCGCCGCGAGCTTCGCCGCGAGCATCAGGATCTCACCGGCGGTCATGAGGGTCTCCTTCACACGTTCCTCCTTGAGCACACCGACGAGCTGTTGGACCACAGCCTCTGGCCTGCGGGCGCTCACCCGAGGTTCGTTGGACCAGGCGCCCAGACGGCCGGGCGGGGAGAGGCGCGGCGCGCGGGCCCCCCCCCGATCGGAGCACGAACCCCCCACAGGGCGGTGCCCCCCCCCCCGCCGGGTTCCCTGGGGAAGACGTTGCCGTAGAGCGGAAGCGTCTCGTCGTCGAGACCCAGGCCCCGGCGCCGAGGGGGCCGGCGGCCCCCCGGCGGCGGGCCACCCGCATGATGCAGACCGCGTGGGAGAGACTCCCGCGCTCGCCGCCTGGTCTTCGTGTAGCCTCCATGGATGAACAAGGTCCACTTCGCCCTCGCGGTCCCTCTTTGTCTCTGCGTTCTCGGGTTGGCGGCCGCGTGCAGCAGCACCCCCGCGACGACGGACGGTGGCGCCGTTGCCCCCTCGGACGCGAGCAGCGACACGAGCCCGCAGCCTGCCTTGGACGGCGGCGCCGACACGGCGGCCCCCGTCGCCGAGGCGGGGAACGACAGCGGGGGGTGTCCTGCGTATACCGGGGCGCTCCCGGGCGACGCTGGAGCGCAGTGTCACGACCTCGTGACCAACGCGCCTTCGGTGACGGTCATCGACGATCCCGGCACGCTCCCGGTCGGCACGGGCGGACCGGTCGGCGAAGGGCTCTACTACTTGACCGAGGCGCGGATCTTTCCAGGCTCGCCGGTCCCGAGCGGCACGAAGCTCAAGTACGCGGTGCTCCTTGCGGGCGAGTTGAGCTACGTCGTGGACGACAACGGAGCCCAGACGGTGCGCCGCGTGACGAAGAAGAACCCCGACGGCGGCGCAGGCATCATTCTGTGCGAGACGAAGGTCGACAACAATCGCGGCGCCGGCACCCAGACGTCTACATGCGGCGCGTTCACGAGCTACGACAGCGTCTCGCTCTTTTCGGCGAAGTTCGTCAAGCAGTGAGCGCCCGCTTCGTTTAGGAGTGTGTCGGGAAAAGACCAACGCCACCCGACCGCGACCCCGACCCCCGACGACCCCGAGCCCGAGCCCGAGCCCGAGCCCCGAAGCGAGACACCCGAGGAGTCTACGGGCTCCGCGGCTTCCCTCACGCGCGGGGAGACCGCGGTGCTAAGGAGCCAGGGGTGCCGCTGGCTCCGCGCGCGGACCCCGAGCCTCATGAAGCTCGGGGTCGCGTGGGCGGGCGGGGCTCGGAGGCCCGGCGGGCGCCGCTGGCCAGGCGCGCGTCGTCCGCTGCGTGCCACCGCCCGCGATCAGACCGGGGAATTGCCGGGCTGCAGCCGTGTTGCGGCGCTCGAGCCAGAGCCAGGTCGCGCGCACTTCGGCGTGGCACTCCTCGAGCCGCGCGAAGATGGCCCGGGGGGGGCTAGGGGGGTGTACGGGTGGGGCGCTCCTTCGTCATGCGCGTCCCGTGCGCGAGTGAGGAGCCCGTTGCCGCTCCCCCGCGACCCGTGGGATCGTAGACCATGCCCTTCCGTCGCGCCGCGTGCGCCTCCGTGCTCGTCGCCCTCGCGTGCGTCCTCCCCCTCCTCACCGGGTGCGATCGCCTGCGCAAGACCAAGGGCGACGCGGGCGCCGACGGCGGCGGCGGCTCCGCGGCGTCGAGCCACTCGTGCCCTTGCGCGGTCGACGGCCAGTGCACGGCCAAGGTCGTCGATCTGTCGACGGTGATCGATCCGGGCGACGCGAAGCACGGGCCCGTGATCGACAAGAAGACCTCCGTGGTGTGCATCGCCACGAGCGACGCCGACTGCCGCAAGTCCACGAACTGCAAGGAGCAAGGCGCCTGCGCCGTCGAGAACGAGCGCTGCGTCCCCAAGTCGGTGGAGGACTGCCGCGCCTCCAGCGCCTGCAAAGCGCGCGGGAACTGCTCGCTCTCGGTCACGTGCGCGGTGGTGAGCGAGGCCGACTGCAAGCTCGCCGACGTGTGCACGAAGCAGGGACACTGCACCTTTCAGTCGATGGGGCCGGGGTGGGGGACCTGCGCGGCCGGCTCGGCCGCCGACTGCAAGCGCGCGCCGCTCTGCAAGACCGAGGGGCTCTGCTCCGTGGTGAGCCCGAGCTCCGGAGGGAAGATCTGCGGCGCCACCAACGCGGACTGCAAGGCCTCGCCGGTCTGCAAGAGCGAGGGGCGCTGCAAGGCCGACACGACCGGCTTCCACGGGTACCGCTGCATCAAGGGTTGAGCGCGAGCCGGCCGCAGCGCCTCGGTTGACGTCGACGGTCGCCTGGGGCCTACATCGCGGGGGGGACGAGATCGTGAACGATGTACGGTATCGTGCCCGTACAGGAAGGGAGGCGACGATGGCAGTTGAACGTCCAGCCGCTGACCCGGTTCAAGTGGACGGGGTTGCCCTCGCGCCGGTGCTCAACTTGCGTCCATCTTCGGGATGGTCATCGTCAACATCTTGCCCTCGACCGACGAGTCTACCCATGAACGCACCTCCGACGATCCCGGTGCACGCCGACTTGATCGCGGCTCTTCGCGGCGGGCGACGCGGCTCGCGTAGTGCCCCACGGCCGTCGAGGCGCGCCACGCGGCGCTCATGTGCGCCTCGAGGAGTTGCCCGCCGGTGCGCTTCTACACGCCCGAGGGCCATCGGCGGGGCGGGGGTCAGGGCACGAAACGTCAACGCGCGGTCGCCTTCCGACACGCCGTCTCAGCGGCGACGGGCCCGAGTCAGCGAGGGAAGCGGCGTCTTCCAGAGCTCGGAACGGAGGACCTGCCAGTCCTTGAAGGAGTCGTTGAAGGTCATGTCGTCCTTGCAGGCGGAGAGCGAGTAGCGCGCCATCGTGTCGTCGGCCTCACGCATCGCCGCCGCGCGGTCCACGCCGGTGAGCGTCGCGTAGACGTACACGCGGGCCGCCGCGTCGAGCGCCGCCGTGGGGCACTCCGACGGGTCGATCCGGGCCGCCCTAAGGGTCACGGCGTCGGCGCGGGCCCGCGCCAGGCGCGCTCGGTAGAGGGGCACGAAGGACGCGAGGTCCTTCGCGAACCCCGCTCCGTCCCAGCCCATGATGCCTTGGACGCTGACGCCCTTCCCGTAGGTCGGACAGCTGACGCGGGGGCACTGCACGATCGTCAGGCCCACGATGTGCGCAGGGATCTCGGGCACGCCGTCGCCGTCTTCATCCACGCCGCGCGTCGGCCAGCCGGGAGCCGGGCTGGACTCGCGCCACGTGTCGCCCACGAGCTCAATCGTGCGTTCGCTGGCCGTCTGGGGCATCGCCGCGGCGCCCTCGATGACCACGAATCGGCGACCGTCACCCGCGAGATTCCACATCTCGTGTTCGCCCGACTTCTTCTGCTCGAGCGTCGTAGCCTCCAACGACACCACTGGGCCCGCGCCCACGAACTCCATCCGCGCCTGAGGCAGCGCGCCTCCCGGCGTCTTCGAATACTGGACGATCGCGGCGGAGTGTCCCGGTACCGCGCTCATGCCCTCGTACTTCCAGCCTTTACTCACCGCGGCGGCGCGCGCTGCGGCGACGGCGACGCTCAGGTCCTTGTTCCCGGGAACGCGGCCAACCGCGCTACCCAGCGCGGCTAGGGCCTCCTGGACGTCCTTGTGGGTGCGGAGCCTGAGCGACTCCGTGTAGAGGTTGCGCGCCTCGTCGACGTCGCCAGCGTGGGCTGCGATGAGCCCTTGGTTGTAGAGCAGGCTCGCGCGGGGGTTCGGGGAAGCCGGATTGAGCTTCATCGCCTCGTCGCACTCGGCCTTCGCCCAGCCCCACTTCCCGGCCTTAAGGCTCGCAAAACACCGGTTACCCCAGCCCGAGCCAGCGCGGGTGTCGACGAAGCCGAGGTCGGCCGGCGCGAGCACCGGCCGCTTCGAGTCGGTCCCGTCGGTGGCGCTCTGCTCGGCTTCGGGAGCGGGAGGAGCGGGGTCGACGACGGCGGCCGAGCCGTCCACGGCGAGAGCCGCGCTCGCCGCCGGCGAGGGCGCGCGCAATGCGAAGATCACCACGAGCGCGACGGTCGCCGCGAGCAGCAGCAGCACCGCGATGAGCGCGCCCGTGGACGCGGACAGCGGGCCACCTCCGGGCGGTCCCGACCCACTGGCGGGGGCCGGGGGATGTGCGCTGGCGGCGGCGGCGGCCCAGGCGGAGAGGCGAACGAGGCGCGCTCACCCGTCCGCGCCGGCTCGGTGCGAACGAGGTTGTCGAGCGGGCGCGCCGGAGGCGCGGCCAGCGTCGGATCGCGGAGCGTCGGCGGCACCGGCGCCCCCAGCGAGGGCGGCGCGGCCAGCGAGAGGGGCGGCGCGGTCTCGATCGCGGTGCGGGCGACGCGTGGCGGGTCGCGGAGCGTGTTCGGGCCGGCGTGCGACGCGGCAGCGAGGTCGGCCCAGAGCTCGCGCAGGGTGCGGTACCGGTTGCGCGGGTCGACGGCGAGCGCACGGGTCAGCACACGCTCAAGCTCGTCGGAGGTGCCGGCGCCGAGCGCGCGCAGCGTGGGGCGCCGCTCCGGGTCGACCGCCTGCGCCCAGAGGCGCTGAGGGTCGTCGCCCTCCAGGGCGCGCCTCCCCGCGACAACCGTCACGAAGACGAGCGCGTAGGCGAACACATCGGTCCAAGGGCCCGTCGCGCCGTAGCTCGGATCGAACTGCTCCGGGGCGCCGTAGGCCGAGGTGAAGACCTTGGGCCCCACCGCGGTCGTCTCGACGCCGGCGGCGATGCGCGCAACGGTCATGGTCTTCGCCACGCCGAAATCGACGAGCTTGCACGTGCTCAGTCCTCGAGAGGTGGTGAGCAGAATGTTGCCCGGCTTCACGTCGCGGTGCGCGATCCCCTGGTCGTGCGCCACACCGAGCGCCTGAGCGACGGGTTCGAGCAGCGCGAGCGCCTCCGCGATCGAGCGACCGCCGAGCCCGGACGCTGCGCGCTCGGCGAGGTCTTCCTGGAGGCTCCGCCCGGGCACCCATTCGAGGACGAGGTACGGCGTCCACTGGCCGGAGGGCGAGAGCGCACCGCCGATGTCGATGGGGCGCACGATGGATGGAGACTCTTGGGAGAGACGAGACATGATGCGACCCTCGGCGCGAAAGCTCTCGAGGAACGCCTCCCGACGACTCGCGGGGAACGACTCGAGATTGAGACACTTGATGGCGACGGGGTGGTCGAAGCCCAGGTGATGGCCGACATACACGACGCCGCAGCCGCCCTCGGCGACGAGGGCGTCAATTCGGTATTTTCCCTCGATCGTTGCGCCCACCCAGCGGAACGGGTCCGCGTCGATCGTCGTCATGCTCTGCAAAGTGTCCCCCGACGGCAGCGTAACCTGGGACGCGCGCCACGACCACGGCGGATCGCCGCCGGCTCAGCCTTGGTCGGCTCAGTCTTGGTCGCAGGAGCGATAGCTGGCGGTCACGTAGGGGTGTTGGTCTCGGCCCCAGGGCACGCTCGGGGGGGCGGTGGGCGCGGGCCGCCCCTGCGTCAGGTTGCGGCGGACGGAGATCTCGCGCTCGTCGATGCCTTGAACGAACAGCGCGAGGCTGGTCCACCTCGAAGTCGTCGAGATCGCCACACTGGCGCATGCCCGCCACGAGGCAGATCTCGCTCGGCCCCGCCGGAAGCGATACGGCGTGAATGGGCGACGCGCTCGTGGCGTTGGGGGTGACGCCGGCGTGGTCGCGCTCGAGGGTCATCGGCAGGCTGATTCCGCGCCCGTTGATCGTCACCATGTCTCCCAGCGACTCGCTCTGTCGCACGTTCGACACTTGCAAGTACGCCTGCGCTGCGCGCGGCAGGTTGACCAGCGAGCAGATGCGCCCGGCCTCGGCTGTGCCGTTCGGGAAGCTCTGGCCGCCTGCCCGGTTGTCTCCGAGGTGCACGGGCGCATCGAGCAGCAGGACCGACTGACCCGAGGGGAAGAGCGCGAACGGGGCGGGCGCGCTGCCACACGCGGAGACGAGCGCGGCGAGCGAGACGAGGGTGGCGGCGAGCAGGGAACGGACGGGCGAGCTCATCATGGGACTCCTGGGGTTGCGGTAGAGAGCCCTTGAGCAAGGGAGGTGCCAGCGGAAACTACAGGGCTTTTCGGCGTCCTCGGCGGATCGCGATCCGCGCGCTTCGCCCCCGGCCGGATCGCGATCAGGCGCTCCTCCGCCGTGTCGGGATAGAGTGCGAGACGGATGACCGCCGCGAAGCCCACCGCGCCCTCCACCGAAGAGCACCCTCAGCCCACCCGGAGCGAGCGCGCACGAGGGCGCGAGGCGCTCGTCGCGGGGTTCCCCACGGCGCGCGCCTTGCCCGTGCCCCTCGATGACGAGCCCGTGGGTAGGGAATGGCTCGCCTCCCGAGGTCTCGAAGACACGAGGGTCTCGACACGGCACTTCGTGTTCTCGCACCGCGGCGGGCTCGGCGTCGAGGACGCTGGCTCGCGAAACGGCACCTGGGTCAATGGCTGTCGGCTCGGCCCGGGCGAGCGGGCGGCCCTCGCCGACGGGGCGGTCGTGCGCGTCGGCCGCACGCTGTTCGTGTACCGCAAGGAGCTCCGCGGGAGCGACGACCCGTCCGCTCCGATCGATGGCAGGCTCGTGGGCCCCTTCGGCCTCCGCGCGGTCGCCGCCGACATTGAAGCGCTCCGCGATCGCCCGCTCACCAACGTGCTCATCGAGGGCGAGACGGGCACCGGCAAGGAGCTCGCCGCGCGGGCCGTCGCCGCCGCCGTCGGGCGCGCGCACCCGTACGGTGCGGTGAACATGGCGGGGCTCGCTTCGGGCGTCTTCGAAGCGCAGCTCTTCGGGTACGTGCCTGGCGCCTACTCGGGCAGCGGGAGGGGCTCGCCAGGCGTGTTCCGCGAGCACGAAGGAGGAGCCGTGTTTCTCGACGAGCTCGGTGAGCTTCCGGCCGACCTCCAAGCCAAGCTGCTGCGGGTGCTCGAAAACCGCGAGCTCCTCCCGGTCGGGGGCGTGAGGCCACTGCCGGTCGACGTGCTCGTGATCGCCGCCACAAACCGCGACCTCGACGAGGCGGTGGCCGCCGGCGCCTTCCGCCGCGATCTTCTCGCGCGCCTCGCGACGCGCATCGCGCTCCCCGCCCTCCGCGACCGCGTCGAGGACCTCTTCGCCATCGCGCAGGCGGTGACGCGGCAGAACGGAGAGGAGCTCCTCGCGGCGAACGTGGAGGTGGAAGCGCTCGAGCGCCTCATGCTCCACGAGCTCCCAGCCAACGTGCGTGAGGTCGCCTCGGTGCTGAGCCGCGCGTTCGCCGCCGAGCGGCGCCCGAGCCTGACGCTCGAGGCGATCGAGACCATCCTCGGGCCGCCCTCGGCCGTCGCGAGCGGCCGCGCCTCCGCGCTCACGCTGGAGCGGGTGACCGAGGCGCTCCGGCTCGAGGGGAGCGAGAGCGGCGCGGCGCGGCGGCTGGGGATCTCACGTGGGATGCTTCGACGGTTCCGCGCCGGCCAGACCCCGCGCTGAGGCTCCCTCGCCGGGCGCGGCTATCTTCGCGTCTCCGGGCATCGATACACGAGCCCCACGCGCGGCAGTACTCTACGCGGTCCACCTTTGCTCCTCCCTCGAGGGCGAGAGACCGGCTCCAGGGGGTCGACGCTGCCCAGTGGAAGCGGCCGTGGACCGAGTCCGCCGTTGCGCAGCTCGCGCGGAAGCGTGGCGGCGGATCTGGCCGTCCAAGCAGATCGTCGAACGCCGCTGCCCCCTTTGCGCCGCACGCGAGGCCCGCTCCAACGGGGCGCGCTCGTCGTTGTTGGCGATCCGACCAGCCCCCTTCGTGTATCGTCCCGGGGTTCGATGAACCCCGTCATTGGTTGGCGGAGCTCACGCAGCGAGCACGGGAGCCAAGACCATGACAGCCACGGGCACGACATTCAGCACGAGCGAACCTCTCTTGAGCGAGCTCCTCAACGAAGTGCGGAGGGGGAACTATCAACTTCCTGATTTCCAGCGGGGCTGGGTCTGGGAGGACGAGCGCATCAAGAAGCTGATCGCCAGCATTTCCCTTTCGTACCCGATCGGCGCGGCGATGCTCCTCGAGACCGGCGGCGAGGGATCCAAGTTCAAACCTCGAACGATCGAGGGAGTGGAGCTCGCGAAGCCTGTTCAGCCGAGCAAGCTCATCTTGGATGGACAGCAGCGCCTCACGTCGCTCTTCGCTTCGCTGATGAGCGGTAAGCCGGTCAAGACCTGCACCGAGAAGAACAAGGAGAAGCGCATCGAGCGCGTTTACTACCTCGAGATGACTCGCTGTCTCGACGCCGCCGAGGACCGCAACGACGCAGTACGTTCGCTGCCGCCCTCCCGAATGCTGACGAGCGACTTCGGCCGGAACGTCGACCTGGACGTAAGCACGACCGAAAAGGAGTACGCGGTCCGGTTTTTTCCACTCGCGCTCGTGTACGACAACGTCAAGTTCGCGCAGTGGAAGAACGGCTTCCAACGTCACTACAACTTCGCCCAGGAGCCTCTCGAAGCGTTGGGTCGTTTCGAAATGGAGGTCTGGCTTCGGTTTCAGCAGTACAAGGTGCCCCTCATCGAGCTCCTTCGCGACACTCCAAAAGAGGCCGTGTGTCACGTGTTCGAGAACGTGAACATGGGTGGAGTGCCATTGACGGTGTTCGAGCTGCTTACTGCGATATACGCCGCGGACGATTTCGAGCTTCGAGCGGACTGGGCGACTCGAAACACGTCGCTACATCAGTATCCTATCTTGCGAGACGTTGACGGTACGGACTTCATCATGTCAGCGACGCTCAGCGCGACACATCGGCGATCGGTCGAGAGCGGCGGGGCGATTGGATGCCGACGCAAGGACATTCTCGACCTCAAGCTGGACGCGTACGTGGCGGAGAACGCGAAAATCCACGAAGGATTCGTTCGCGCGGCACGCTTCCTCAACCGCGCGCGGGTCTATGAGACGCGAACCCTGCCGTATCAGACGCAGCTCATCCCCCTCAGCGTGATCTGCTCGGAGCTCGGAGGCGACTTCGAGAAGGCGGCCGTGCACGACAAGCTCGCGCGATGGTACTGGTGCGGAGTGTTTGGCGAGTTGTATGGAAGCGCCAACGAGGGACGCTACGCGTTCGACGTTCCCGAGGTGCTCGCGTGGATTGGGGGCGGTGCGGAGCCAAGGACGGTGAAGGAAGCGACTTTCTCTCCGATGCGTCTTCTCTCGATGCAGACGAGGCTGAGCGCTGCATACAAGGGTGTCATGGCGCTCCTGCTCGACCTGGGCGCTCGCGACTTCCGCAACGGCGACCCGCTGGACATCACGAACTACTATGACGTCGCGGTCGACATCCATCATATCTTCCCCCGCGCTCACTGCGAGAAGATGGGCTACGAGCGGGACCGCTGGAACAGCGTCATCAACAAGTCGCCCATCACCGCCAAGGCGAATCGCACCATCGGGGGCCACAAGCCGAGTACCTATCTCGCCAGCCTGGAGCGTGAGGGGAGCATCGACGCGAGAGGCCTCGACGAGCTGCTTCCAACTCACGCGATCGCACCCCACCTTCTTCGGGCCGACGACTTCGACGGATTCATCCGCGACCGCGCATCTCGCCTGTTGGACCTGATCGAAGACGCGATGGGCAAGCCCGTCGAAGGACGCGACTCTGCGGAGGTGTGCAAGACGTTCGGCGGCGCGCTAGTTCGAGGGACCTCCGGCTCGTCGTGAGCGGCCCGCTGGGCAGCAGCGAATCTGCGACCTAGCTCGGTTCACCGCTGCGCGGCTACAACGGTCAGGGTCGCAGCGCGAGCTGGGTCGTCTCGCTCGGTTCCGCTGTCTCGAGCCGCGCGTAGAGCTCCAGCAGCACCTCGGCATCCAGGGCCGCATACCGCACCTGCGCCGCGTCGAGGGGCCGCCGCCCCCAGTTGGAGGTCTGCTCCCCCTTGTCGAGCGTGAACCCGAGCTCGCGCTGACAGACCACCGCGAGGCTGTGCCCACCGGCGATCTTCCGCCCATGCACACGCCGCGACGCCTGGAGGGTGTCGAACACGCCCCCGAGCGCGACTCCGACGCGCGCGAGCACTCGTCGCTCGAACTGGGCGTTGTGGATGACCTTCTGCGGGCGCTCCGCGCTCATCACCTCTTGGAGCGCCCCGAGGTCCCCCACCGCGAACGGGTCAATCAAATAGGTCCGCGTCGGAGTGGCCATTTGCACAAGGCACAGCGTTCCGAAGTCGAGCGCCGTCTCCACGTCGAGGCCAACGACCGGCTCGGCGAGGAGCGCGGCGAGCGCGCCGCGGAGGCCCTCCGGCGTATCGATCCACTCGATGGGGTTCTTCGGCGCTCCAAGCCCCTCACGTTCGGCCCGAGGCGCATGGTCGGCCGCGTCGGGCGACAGACCGAGCGCAGCCTGCGGAAGCGGTCCAAGCGCCTCCTCGTCACGGAGCCTCGGTCCTTCGACCCTTGGTGCCGCGTGCGTGCCCCCGAGCCGGAGGCCTCCCAAGAAGCGCAACGTCCCCGCCAGGTCGAGCAGCCGCTCCCCGAGGAGTCGGTCCTCCGCCGCCTCGGGCAGACACGGCTGGAACTTGCTCACCATCCCGCGGGCCATCGCGCGCGCTGCGGTCGACGCGGTGCGCTCCCAGTCGAGCGCGGGCAAAGCGCGCACGGCGTCACGTGCCGCTCCCATCGTGAGATCCTTGCACCGGAGCGACAGGTTGCCCGCCATCCAGCGCTTCCCACACGCGGACTCGAGCCCCGCGGCGAGGAGCCTATTGACCGCCGCGCCGGCGAAGGTGTGCCACGTCACCCCATCCGTGCCCTCTTCGAGCGGCGCGGTCTCCTCGTCGAGCACGTCCTCGTACGAGCGCCGCAGATCGCGGAGCTCACGCGCGGCGACCAGGCTGAGCCAGGCGGCCTCGGAGCCTGAGCCCTCGCTCGGGCGCTCGAGGAGCACCTCGCGCATCGCCTGGCAGAGCGCCATCGACAACGTACCGGGGAACCCGAGCCAGCTCGGGACTCGCCCGCGCTCCGCGGGCTTCACGTGCATGACGCCCTTTGACCACTCGACGAGCCCCACCTCCCACGCGCGCCCCGCGAGTCGAAAGCAGAGGGGCCCCGCCTCGCGATCCTGCATCGAGACGAAGAGCGCCTGAATGTGGCCCACGTCTTCCTTCCCGTGCTGCACGCGCAGCACCGGCGGGGCCGTGAAGACCGCGTAGAGCTCGAAGAAGTTCTTTCGCCCGTAGAGCTTCTCTCCGCGCTGCCCGAGCGACAGCAGCCCATCGGCTTCGTAGAGAATCCCGCGCTCGACCATCGTGTCGACGAGCTCGTGGAGCCGCTCGGCGCGCACGCTCGAGAACGGGTAGGCCGCCTCGATCCACGGCAGCAGCCGGTGACGCGAGATCCCGCCCTCCTGGAGAATCAACGCCATCACCTGGTGAGCGAGCACGTGAATCGCCTGCGAGGCGGGCCGCACGTCCTCCACCCAGCCGGACTCGGCGAGGCGAAGGAGCGCCACCGACTGGAGCAACGACTCCGGCGTGAGGCAGAAGAACGTGCAGTTGGCGCGCGTGTGGGCCCGTCGCCCGGTGCGCCCCATCCGCTGCAAGAACGACGCGACCGTGCTTGGGGCGTCCACCTGGATCACGTGGTCGAGATCGCCGACGTCGATCCCGAGCTCCATCGTGGACGTGCACACGATCGCGGTGTTCTGCCCCTTGGCGAACTGCTCTTCTGCGAGCGTCCGGTCGGCGCGGCTCACCGAGCTGTGGTGAATGAAGACCTCCACGCCCGAGCCGGCGAGCGCCTGCGCAACGGCCTCCGCCTTGGAGCGGCTCTCCACGAACACGAGGCTCTTCTTGCCACGCGCGATCGACACGATCCCTGAGGCGGCCTCGGCGAGGTCGTTCACCGACTCGACGCGCAGATCGCGTTCGGCGCGGGGGCGCGGCGGATCCACGAGCCGGAACGGGCGCTCGCTCGAGCCCTGGAGCCACTCGCCGATGACGCGCGGATTCCCGACGGTCGCCGAGAGGCCGATCCGCTGGATGTCTCGCCCGCAGAGCGCCGTCAGCCGCTCGAGCAGCGCGGCGAGGTGAGCGCCGCGGTCGTCTCCGGCGAACGCGTGGACCTCGTCGATGACCACCGCCGACAGCTCGGAGAAGAGCGCGCGCGCGTCGGTCTTCGCGCTGATGAACATCACCTCGAGCGACTCGGGGGTCGTCATCAAGATGTGCGCGGGTGACTCGCGGAAGCGTCTCTTCGCGGAGTCGCTCACGTCGCCGTGCCACTTGAACACGTCGAGCCCCACCATCCGCGCGTAGCTCTCGAGGCGCTCCTCTTGGTTGTTCAGGAGCGCGCGAATCGGGCATATGTAGAGCACCGAGACGGGCTTCGGGCCCTCCGTCAGGATGCGCGAGAGCAGCGGAAAAATGGCGGCTTCGGTCTTGCCGCCCGCGGTGGGCGCGAGCACGACGGCGTTGCAGCCGTCGAGCACCGCGTCGATGGTCGCCTCCTGCACGGGGCGCAGGGAGCGCCAGCCCAGATCGTGGACGATCGCGTGTTGGAGGTGGGGGTGGAGCCTGGCGATGCCCGTCATGGCGCGGCCCTCCCTGAGGAGAATTCACCACGGAGGCACGGAGACACGGAGGCAAGAAGGAGGACGAGAATTTTTTGTTCGAGAGCGAGAGTTGCGCGGCTCTCTCCTCTCGAACAAGAATCCTCTCTCTCGGCTCCGTGCCTCCGTGCCTCCGTGGTGAATTCTCCTCTCGCTTGCACCGGGCCTATCCCTCCAGGCGTCGAGGCTTATCCGCGACGGGGGGCTCCGGAGGAGGTTCCTCCGCGGCCTCGTCGACCGGTGTCCCGTGCTTCGCCGCGAGCTCTTCGTCGTTGAGCTTCCCGTCGTCCAACGCGAGACGGTAGTGCGCCGCAGGCACGTAGTCCTCATGAAGATCTACGCGGTCCATCACGTCCACGAGCTCACGCAGGAAGAGGCGCGGCGCGAGAGACACCTTTCCACCAAAGCCAGCGGTCACCTGCTCGACGAGCGCCTCGAGGAAGCGATCGTCGATGCGCGCCGCGACGCGCTCCGCGTTCCTCGCCGGGTAGAGATCACGGACCCGGCGGCCCACCGTGAGCAAGCGCTCTCCGGTAAACGGCAAGAGACGTACCTGGGGCGCGCGGAGGTTGTCCCACCGTGGGTCCTCCCCGAAGGTCACGTGCACGCGCTGATGGAGAGGCGCGAGCGCCTTCAGCCCTTTGTACCCCTCGAAGAAGTCCCGCGTGCCGGGGACGACCAGGTAGAGGCCAGGCAGCTCGCCCTTGCCGAGCATGTCCATGAGCTGCCGGAGCGCGTTCAGCGAGTTTTGCCGGGTCTGCGCGTTCATTCGCTGGATGGTCTCGACCTCGTCGAGCACCACGACGAGGCCCTGGTACCCGGACTGACGGAGGAGCTGCAGGACCCCACCGAGGAACGTGAGCGCGGCCTGTCCGTCGATCTTTCCCCGGGTGCCCGCGACGCGCAGCACCGAGCGGTCCGTGTGCGGCTGGCCCGCGAGCCACGCGAGGAGGCCCTGGGCCGTACCGAAGTCTCCCTCGTGCGTGGCGCGGTGGTACGCGCGAAGCACCTGGGCGAACGCCGGGTTTCGCCGAGACAGGTCGGCGAGCTTGTCCTCGAGGCGCTGCTCGGTGGCGTCGGCGAAGCCCGGATCGTTCTCCGACAGACCACGCAGACGCGTGACCTCGTCTCCCAGGCGGTAGAGCCACCCCTCGACCACGGCCTGGAAGGCGTTCGGCCCGTCGGCGGCCGTCTCGAGGCGCTCGATGAGACGGCGATACACGGTCTCCAGGTGGTGGAGTGGCGTGTCGTTCACCGAGATCTGCACCTCGGCGGTCGCGAAGCCGCGCTGCCGCGCCTTCGCGCACAGGTAGCGCGCGGCGAAGGTCTTTCCGGCGCCGTACTCCCCGCGCAGCCACTTCGAGCTGCCCTGGCCCGTGGCCACGAAATCGAGCTCCTCGTTCACGGCGTCGAGCAGGCTCTCGAGGCCCGTCGCGAAGTGCGCGAGGCCCTGGTTGGGCACCACGCCGCTCCGCAGCGCGTTGACGATCGCGGCCGACTCGGGAATCACAGACATCGAGCTAGTCCTTCCCTTGGTAGCGATACAGGGTCTCGCCGCTCGGCAGGGTCTCGGCGGCGAACAGGGTGACGCCCTCGTCGTGAAGCGTCCGGTGCAGAGTGCGCATCAGGCCGTTGAGTCGCCCGGGGTTCTTGCCGAGTCGCTCCGCGAGCTCGGTGGCTCGCGCCGATCCGTTCTCTTTGAGCAGCACGAGCACGGCCTTCTCGTCGTTCGAGAGCCTCGCGAGGAGCGCAGGCGAGAGGGGCAGCGCGTCGGCCTTGTCGGCCGGGTTGAAGAGCGAGAGCTGCGGCTTCACTGGCTGCCCAGGCTGCGTGAGCGAGTCCGAGGGGAGGGGCGTCACGAGCGGCGGCGCCACGGGGCGCGAAGACGTCGTGGTCGCGGGCTCGGCGAGGGCTCCGCGCCCGTACCACCACGGGGGCTCCTCGGCCGCGAGCCCGTCACGCGCGATCCACGCGAGCGGGACCACGACCTCCTCGAGGCTGCACCCCCCGTGAAACCCGACCTGCGGCTGGCCGAGGTACGCGCCGCTCCGCCACGCGAACGCGCGCCGCTCGGGAGGGCCGCCGAGGCCGCCCACTTGAATCTCTTGGAAGCCGTCGGGCACGGGATCGTCCTTGCCCAGCGAGAGATAGCGGGGAGTCTTGCCGGCGCCCACGCGGAGCGCGCGATCGAAATAGAGGCTATGCCCATGATCGGCGGTGAGGAGCACGCGGCGACCCGCCTGGAGGGCGGCGCGCAGGCTCGGCTTGAAGGCCGTGATGTCCTCGGGCGCGAGCCGCACCGTCGCGCCGGTGTTCGACGAGCCGATCTGATCGTCCACCGCGTTGAAGACCACGGCCACGACGTCGAGCGCGGCATCGTCGAGCGCCGCGAGCAGCGCCTGGCCTCCGTCGCCGAGATCGCCCTTCAGGAAGAGGCGCCGGGTGCGGGAGCCGAGGTTCGCGTTCTGGTTGAGTCGCGCCTTGTCGGTCTTCGCCTCGTCTTGATCGCGAAATACGGTCTCGGCGACGAGCGGATCGTTCGGCAGCTCTCCGAGGAAGATCGCCCCTCGGGCGTGGCTCGTGACCGTAGGGAGTGGCGCGAGCGCGGGCAGACCGCACAGCCGGCCGTCGGCGTTCGACCGCAGGCCGAGGGGGAACGCGCTGTCCGCCGCCAGCGCGGAGAGGAGCTCGAGAAAGACCGGATAGCTGCACCCGTCGAGCACGACGAGGAACACCCTCGCCGCGGGAGCTTCTTGCCACACGGGCGCGACGACGCGCTTCCACACGCGGTGGAGCGGGATCCCCCCCTGATGGAGCGCCGACTCGTAGCCGCTCGCCAGGGCCGCAGCGAACGCGCGGTTGCCCTCGTCGCGGCGCGCGCGCGCCGCCGCGAGCACCTTGCCGGCCTCGGCGTGGTAGCTCGCGCTGCTCGCGAGCGCGCGGCGGAGCTGGGTCATCGCGAGGTCCGCGAAGGCCCCGCTCCGCTGATAGCCAATCACCTGCGCGGCGAGATCGAGGGGAGGCTCGGCCGAGGGCTCGCCTGAAGCGGCGAGGTAGCGCGAGACGCGGGCCAGGGAGTCCATGACGGCGAGCTCGGCCCTGTGCATGCGCGCCGCGCGGTGCTCCGAGAGCCACGCGATCTCGCCGGCGCCGACGGGCTCGCCCCCCGCGGCCTGCTGCGCGAGGGCGTGACAGCGATCCTTGAAGGCCAGCGGTAACACGCGGCTCGTCTGGAGCTGCGCGGGGGTCAGGTGCTCGCGCCCGACGCGATCGGCCACCGTGAGCAGCGAGGTGGACGCGTCGCCGAGCGCCACGAGGGTCTCCTCGGCGAGCCGCGCGGCCGCGCGACGGAGGATGCGGCGGTCCATCTCGAGCGGCGGCTCGGCCGCGGCCTTCCACAGCGGCCCCCACGGGGGCTTGGGCAGCTCCGGGGCGTCCACGGTGAGCACCGCGCCGTGGACCACGAGCTCGCGGAGGCGCGGCTCGGGCTCGGCGAGCGCCCACGCGAGGAGGCGCCCCTCGTCCCCGTGGAGCGCCGGGAGCGCGTCGCGCACGAGCCGGCTCACGTTCGGAGACCAGCGCGGCGGATCGGTCACCCACGCCGCGAGGAGCTGCGCTGGGGTCTGCGTGCGCACCTGCGCGCCGACGCTCGCGTCGACGAGCAGCTCGGTCAAGAGTCGTCGATCGACCACCGTCGGCAGCGTGCGGTGGCTCATCGCGGTCGCGAGCGTGCCCACGTGCTCGAGCGCGAGCGCCTGCATGTGGGGCGCGTCGGCCCCGACCACGCGTACGCCGAGGAGCACCTCGAGCACGTCGTTCACCGAGAGCGCGTGAACACGCTGGTTTCGCGCGCGACGGAGCAGATCGGGAGCGCGCTGGATGCGCTGCGCGAGCTCCTCGGGGAGCACCGCGATGAGCGGCGCGCCGCGGGCCTTCCACAAGAGGTGCCGGAGGCCGAGCTCGGTGCCCACGCGGTGGACGCCGTACGCGCCCGTGGGGGTCGCCATCTGGGTCGGGAGGTCCTCGAGGCCCTCGCCGTCGATGACCAGCACGTAGCCGGACTCGGCGGCGCCTCCCGCTTGCTCGAGGATGCGGCGGAGCAGGTGCTGCGCGGAGCTCACGCGCCGCCCTCGCCACTCTCGTCGTACGTGACGACGACGCGAATGCGTGCATTTGTACCTGAGCCTCGCGCCGCGCGGAGCGCCTTGCGCACCTCGGCGAGGAGGCTATCCACCGCGCCGGCGTCGCTCGCGTCGAGGCGCTGCTCGAGGAGCGCCGGGCGCGGCGGCGGGGGCGCTCCGATGGGCTGCGCGATGCCCACGGGCGGCGCGGGCACTGGGAGTGGGACCCCGGAGGCCTGCTGCTGCTGCTCGATGAGGCGCTGAATGAGCCCTTGCGCCTTCTTGTTCCAGTCGAGCACCCACTCTCGCGTGAGCGGCTGTTCGTTCTGGGTCGCCGCGAACCGACCCTCGAGCGCGTCGAGGTGGGCCT
Organism: Myxococcales bacterium; assembly: GCA_016720545.1. NCBI lineage: Bacteria > Pseudomonadati > Myxococcota > Myxococcia > Myxococcales > Myxococcales bacterium. The sequence continues at coordinate 63,102 of JADKKK010000014.1, read as the reverse complement.
TCACCTCGACGCCCACCGTCGGGTGGCTCGCGCCCGCGCGCAGGTTCCCTCGCGCGCTGTCGGCGAGCGCGCCCGCGGCCTCGCGGATCGTCTCGATCTGCTTCACCAGAGCGCGCAGCGGGTCGGCCGCGTCGTCGGGCCAGGCCGCGAGCAGCTCGCTCAGCGCTTTGTGGCTGTCGGTCGTGGACTGAACAATGGCGGCGAGGCGACCGTTGGCTTTCGCCACCTCTTCGAGCCTATCGCTCTTGGCCACTCCCGCGCCGACGCCCAAATCGACGAGGCGCTGGTGGACCCCCTGGAGGGTTGTCCGCTTCACGATCCCCTGCTCTCTCAGGGCGCTGGCGAACGCGTCTTGTCCCTGGAGCGAGCGATGCGCGGGCGGCCTCGGGAGATCGAAGAGCTGGTGGCCGAGATCGCGCAGACGTCCCCAGTCCGCGGCGCTGACGAGCTTGCCTCTCTGGAGTCGAACTCGCGCCGAGGCGGGCATGCCTATCCGCGCGTCGATCGGCTCGCCGTCGAGCTCCTGGAGCGCGCGGTGGTCGCGCTTGCAGAGGAAGCACAGGAAGAGGTCCACGACGAGCGGCTGGAGCCCGTAGGTCTCGCGGAGGTGCTCGGCCACGGGTGTCCAGGCGAACGAGTCGTGATCGGCCTTCTGGAGCACGTCCTTCAAGTACCGGGAGTCGAGGCGCAGCGAGGCCTTGGTCTGCCCGAGGTTCACGAGGTCGAGCGGCTGCCCGAGGTTCTTCAGCGCCTTCAGCGTGGCCTCGTCGAACCCGACCGAGACGTTCGTCTCGCCGGCCTGCACCATCCACTCGAGCAGCGTCTCGAGGTCTTGCTTCTTGGGCTCGGCCAAGAAGGTCGGGTGCTGGGGGTACCGGCGGTCCATGAGCACCGTCGTGATGTGCTCGAGGTTCTCGGCGAGGGTCTCGCGAGGGCGGCTCGAGTCCACGTCCGAGATGAGCGCGTAGAGCTCGCCGTGGCGGATGTAGACCTCCACCAGGAGCTCGTCGAGCTGCGAAACAAGGGATCGCTCGCGGATGCCCGCCTGCTCGAGGAGCTTCTGGCGGTCCTGCGGCCCAAGCGTGCCCGTGAGCTCTTCTTGGCCGACCTCGGAGAGCAGGTAGCGCACCGCCGCGAGCTCGGTGAGCACGTTCAGCTCGGAGGGCGTCATGTGCCGCGGGAGCCAGCACACGGTGTGGAGCGTGCCCTTCTTCCTGCGCGCGTTCGTGGCGCGCATGCGGTCCTCGTCGACCGTGTGGCCGTCCACGTCCCAGGGGTAGTCCACGAGCACCTTGAAGGCGCCGTCGGGCGGCTCGAAGTCGTCCTGCGACATCTCGCGCACGTTGCCAATTTTGAGCTGTCCGCGCCGCCTCGTGCGGCGCCAGGTCAGGTCCCAGTCGCCCTGGTTCGGGCCGCCCTCTTCGAAGCCCTTGGCGGCGGCGATGCCGAGCGCGCGCTTCAGCGCGGCCATGAAGACCTTGAACCGCTCGGAGGTGTTGTCGCACTTCGACCGGGCGCGGGTGAGCACCTCCCCGAGGCTCACGCGGCCGAGCACGTAGCGCACGGTCGCGATCTTCCCGCTGCCCGCGATCTGGAGATCGGGGACGCGTTGTGCCAGCGCGAGCAAATCCGTCTCGGCTACGCGCACCTGCCCGCGGAAGGTCTCGCCGTCTACGTCGGCCGAGTTGAGCTGCACGAGCCGCTCGATGGTGAGGCCGCCCTGCTTGAGGCGCGGAGACACCTCGGCGAGCAGCACGGTCTTGACGATCTGGTCGAGCGCGCGGAGGCGCTCGGGGCCAAGCTCCGAGCCTGGCTCCTCGGCCATGCGCACCATGGTGGGCGCGAGGCGCGCGTAGTGCTGGTGGTGGATGTCCTGCATCTGCTCGATCTTCTTGCTCGCCTCGACCCCGGACTCGGGGAAGATGGCCGCGAAGGCCGAGCCCACGGGGAGAAACTCGCCGAGCGGCAAGCTCGGATAGTGGAGTACGAGCAGCTCGTAGAGCAGGCGCAGCGCGGAGCGCTCGCGCTGCATGAGCGACGTCACGTCCACGAGCATCTCGATGAGCGCGGGGTGGAACGGGTAGACGTCGTGGAGGTAGTCGAGATCGCCCCCCGCGAGCAGCGCCGGGAGCACCTTCTGGTGCCGCTCGGCCAGCGAGGCGATCGCGAGCCGCACGGCGGCGGGGTCCTTCGCGCGGAGCACGCGCCCGCGCACGATGTGGCGCAGCTCCACGTCCTGCAGCTTCGTGGTCTCGAAGCGCTTCAGCTGGTGGTCGATGTGCTCGTGGATCTTCGTCTCGTCGACGAGGTCCGGGTAAAACTCCTGAAGGTTCCGCTGGCGCGCGACGAACACGAAGATGGGCAGGGGGCGCTGCCCGCCGTCGTGGTCGACGATGAGGCTCAGATCGTGGATCTCGCGCACGAACTCCTGGCCCGACTTCTCGGCGAGCCAGAGCAGGAACTCGTCGACCATGAGGACGAGGCCGCCGAAGCCCTGCGCCTTGGCGTGCTCGGCCATGCGGCGGAGCCCCTCGCTCCACCGTGGGTCGACGCCCGCGCTCGAGAGGTCGCGCCCCTTGTAGGTGAGCCACGCGCGCGCGAAGCGCTCGCGGGCCTGCACCGACCCCTTGGCGATGCCCTCGAAGTCACTCGCGCCGCCGACGATGCCCTCCGCCTCGAGGCGCTTCCAGACGACGTCGCCGTACTCCTTCGCCTCCCTCCGCACCTCCTCGAAGAGGCCGTCCACGTCGAGGAACTCGAAGGGCGCCTTGCCGCGGCGCTTCAGCGCGGCGTTGAAGCCGTCGTAGACCGCGCGGTCGAAGCCGGTGGTCTTGCCGCGGATCGAGAGCATATGAATGCGCACGACGAGGAGCCCGGCCTTTTCGAGCCAGGCCTTGTGGTCGGCGGCGTCGTGCCCCCTCTTCGTCTGGGCCTCGCGGTGCTCGCCGAAGAGCGGGCCGAGCTTCGCCCACGCGGGCTGCGCGCCCTCGAGCAGGAGCGACAGCATGGTCATGAAGTGCGACTTGCCGCTGCCGAAGCTGCCGTGGATGAAGCGGCCGTACTCCTCGCCGCGGTCGAACACCTGCTTCATGGCGTCGAGGATGCCGGGCAGCTCCCGCGCGACCGCCGGGGTGACCACGTAGTCCGAGACGAGCTTCTTCACCTCGTCGCCGTCGGGATCGGACTCGCGGAGCTTCACGACGAAGCCCATGGCGCGGATGTCCTCGGCGCGGGGGAGATCGAAGGCTTCAGTGATGGTCGTCATGGGCTCGTTACCTTGAAAGAAGAGAGTTCACCACGGAGACACGGAGGCACGGAGGGGAGAGGGAGATTTTGGGTTCGAGAGTGCGAGACGCGCGGGCGTTCGCGAAGACTCGCTCCCTCTCGGCTCCGTGTCTCCGTGCCTCCGTGGTGAGCTCTCGATGCCGGTCGTGGCCGGGTTGCACGATGTGGTCACGAGCGATACCTTCATGACCATGAAGGCGAAGGCGAGCCGTCGCTCCTTCGTGATCACCAAGCGCGGTCGTCCAGTGGCCCGTGTGGTCCCGCTCCCGCGAGAGGCGAGCTCCTCGCTCCGCGGCAGCTTGCTCCGCGAGGAGGACCTCCTTGCGCCGGTCGACATGGCGTGGGAAGCGCCAGGCGACCGCGCGTGATCGTGCTGGACACCATGCGTGGGTCTGTTGGCTCGGTCTGGGACGGTCTCGGCTCCGCGGGCGCCGCTGCAGCCAGAGGCAAGGGCGACCGTGCGGACCGCGCTCACGGGCACGGGGGGGCTCGCGGGAGTCATCGCGCGGCGTCGAGCTCGATAGCCGAATGGCTGACGAGCTCCTCCTCCATCGCGTTCAAGTCTGCGGTGCGGAGGCGCACGAAGGTCTCCATGTCCTTGTCTTGATAGGCCTGCCAAGCGGCGTCGGAGACCAAATGGTGGAGGCGCTCCGACGATGATGGGAGCATCTCAGCGAGCTCGATGGGCGCCCCTCGGCCGCCCCCGGGGAAGCAGAACCGGTGTCCCGGGCTCTCTTTGTCGGGCCCCCTCGTGACGAGCTGTACCATCGCGTCCGCCCCGAACCTCGCCAGGTCGAGCGGGCCCTCCTTGTGGCGGCTCGCGAGCTGGACCGACAGCGCGCGCGCTCGCGCGTGCCGGAAGTCGAACCGCCTCGGGAGCGGCTCCCGCTTGAACGGACGACGCCCGGGCCAGAGAAGGATTCCCTCTCGCGCGAGCCGCTCGAGGTCGGACTGCGCCCGAGACAGCCCGTAACCGCTGATGCCGGCGAAGAGTCCCGCGTAGGTCGTTAGCCAAAACCAAGCCGCGATCTTCGTCTGCATCTCCGGGGTCGGCTTCGGGTGCACGGAGAACAGCTGCACGAGCAGCGGGATCTGGTGGGCGTAAGGTACGAGCGCAGGTCGCTCCACGTGGCACGTCTCGCGCAGAAATGCGGAGACGCTTCCGAGGCTCTCCGCGCTCCTATGAACGGCGGCTGCGTCCTTCTGGAGCGCGATCCGTACCTCGTCCGCGCGAGCGTAGAGGTCGAGCCCGAGCGTAGCCTTGATACAGCGGAGCCATGTCTCGTCCTCCAGCGACTCCCAGCCCGCCTCGACCAGGACCAGTTCCCGCTGCTCTGCGAGCAGCAACTCCAGGTCGAACGTCGGGCTCCACGTGAGCGCGGCGACCATGTCCATGTCGCTCATCGGGGTGCCCGTGCTGTTCACCCGTTTGAAGGTGGTCGTGGCCAGCTCGATGTCATCCGAGCCCAGCAAGATGATCGGGACCTTGTAGGCACGGAACCGCGTCGCGACGGTGTCGGCGCGCATCACCCACTCGTCGGCGTCCGGACCCTGCAGCTTCCGCTGAAATCGGAGCAGCGTGACCGTCTGCAGGGCCTCCGGAAGCGGCAGCCAATGATCGGGCGCCAGCTCTTCCGGTCCGCGCGTGACGAAGCACTGTTCCTTGAGGTCATAGTAGAACTCGAAAGTGTCGTCGGGATCGACCGGTCCCTCGACAACGCCGGGCGACGCCGGGGGCTCAGCGTACAGCGCGCCGAGGAGGGTCGCGATGCGCTGGCCCCCGTCGAGGATGTATTGGTGCGGTCCTGCCTCCGACCCGCTTTGCACGACGTGGGGCCCGATCCTCTCGCGGGAGGCGACACGAGCGCTCGTTCGCCAGAGCATGATCGCTCCAATGGGAATGCCTCGATACACGCTGTCGAGCAGGTTCAGTCTCTGCTCAACCGACCACACGCTGCGGCGCTGGAACCGCGGCAGCTGAATCGCTCCGCGCCGCACGTCGGCGAGCAGCGACGTCATGAAGACGACGGTGGGGTCCTTGAGGAAGCTAGCTTCGTTGTCCATGGCGTTCTTTCACCGTCACCGTACCCGCTCCACGAGCTCGCGAACGAAAGGCAGCAGCTCGGCAGGCCCTCCCTCACGCTGGAGGTCGGCGTCGTTCATGGCCGTGTCGTCACCGAAAAGGTGGCCAACCTTCGCGTCACCCAGCGCCTCCTTCAAGTTCTCGTGATGCCGCTGGGTGACGCTCAATGTGTAGAGCGCCTGGACGCTGGCCCTCCGCTGCCTTCGGATCGTGCGGTTCTGCCCCATGCCGGCCCACCCCTCGAGCACCGAGCGAGGGAGGTAGTTTTCGATCGCACGGCGAGCAAGCTGGTGACGGTGCATCCCTGCATCCCTACAGACTTCCTCGAGCTTCCTTGACGCCTTGCTGGGCGACGCGGGGGCCCCCGCGTCGCTGTCGAAGAGGCACGACGCGAGCAGCGGTTCGCCCCGGAGGAAGAGCTCTTCCACCCGCCGCGGCATGCTCGAGATGCCGCCCCCGTGGTCGGGCTCCAGCCACTCCTTCGCCATACGCTCCCGCAGGAAGTCGCGCTCCGGCTTGGGACACATTCGCAGCAAGAACTCTCGGTCGTTGACTCCGTCCTCGAGAAGTAAGCGATAGGGACGCTGCAGAAGGTTCCACGCCGCGATCGGTGAGATGGCTCGGCCGCCCGTAGGCTCCGTGCTGACGGTCACGCCGAAGTACGCGCGATTGCTCGCCTCCTCCAACATGGACCATTCGACGGCGTGGTCCACTGCGGCAGCGTGGGATTCAGGCGCGAGCGCCTCCCTCCACTTGCGAAAGGCCGGCTGTGCGCTCGATCCGATCAAGACGCGGTGCCGGTGGACGCGCGCGAACCACAACAGGGGAAGACACCAGGCGGGCTCGGACTCGAAGACAGACCCGTCGACCACGATCCTCATCTTTCGAGGCCCTCCCGAGCCTCCAGGATCTTCCGGGCCTGCTCGAGGTGCTCCGAGAAGACCCCAGGCGGCCAGCCCTGGCGCGAGCCATCCGGGCGCAGGGGAATTTCTCGCACCGTCGAGAGCCCCGCGTCGCTCTCCACCAAGCACACACTCACGTCCACCGGAGCGAGCTTCCTCTGGGCGACGGCGAGCTGGAGCCCCAAGAGCAATGTCTCCGAGTGGGTCTCCAGGACGAATCGCGCATCTCCTTCGCAAGCCTCGAGGAGAACGTCGACGAGGGCGAGCTCCGCGGCGGGATGAAGGTGCAACTCGGGCTGCTCGATCGCCACGACCGGCGCCTTGCCTAGCTGACCGCGACGCGCCATGGCAGCGAGCGTGACCACGGGCAGGACCTGAACAATCCCCTCGCCAACCGACGAGAGCGGCACGCTTCGCCCGGGAAGTCCCCTGGGCGCGACTTCCGCGTAGGCACCTTGCGCATCGCGAGCCGTCATCAGCTCGACACCCGCGATGCGGTCGAGGGCGCTCTGGACGTCCTTGTACACTTCGTGGTCCTGTCCGAGGCGCTCCAGATGGGGAATCGGGCTCTCCGGCGCATACTGCGTGCCATCCGCCACGTATCGCGGCTTCGGCGCTCCACGGGTCGGAAGCCATCGGACCGAGGTCCCGAAAGCCTCGAGCCGCGCGCGCAGGCCCGCATACGACGCTCCCTCCGGGAGAAGCCCGGTGAATCGAATGTCTTCGGGGCCCTTCTGGCCGTCGTAGGTCGGAGCGAGCGCCTCGTTCGGCTGCCATTCGGCGTCGAGGCCGAACGCTTCGCTTACGATCTTCTCGACGATCGGCGTGCCTACGGCGTCGCTTGCCTTGAACACGTCGAGGAGGGTGAATTGAACGTCGGCGTCCGCCCAGGCGAGCCCGACGCGCATCCGTTTCGCGGCCGCCGTGCGCGAGACCAAGTCTTGGAAGCGAGCGCCGCGAGCGGCCGCGTGCACGAGCGCCAGCGGTTCACCCTCCGTCGCCGAGCGGAGATTGCACGATGCCGCCATCAGCACGAGCCCACGCAACAGAGCGCTCTTGCCGACGTTGTTGTAGCCGTAGAGCAGCGTGAGCTTGCGCCCCAGCGGGACGCGAGCTGGCGAGAGGAAGGAGCGGTACTGCTCGAATTCGAAGGATATCAGCATGAGGACCTTGCTCCACGAGGACGACGTGCTCGCGGCGGTCGATGTGGGGTGGGAAGCCACGGCAGGCGATCGCACATGAACGTGCTCGACGCCCGCACGTAGGTCCGGTGGTTCACCGAGCCCTGGGAGGTCGCCCTAGGCGCCGGGGAGCTCGAAGGCTGGGTGGTGGTCATGCCTCTCCTCCTGCCAGCGATTTGGCCGGCTTGTCGGAGGGCCCGGCGTCGTTGGGCTCGAACACGAGCGCGCGGAGGTCGGGCAACGCCGCCAATGCTTGCTCGATCAGGGGACGCACGTCCGTCCAGGCGAGACCGCCGAGACCGCACCCGAGCGGGGGGATCGCGATGGACCGGATGCCACGCCCCTTCACCTCCGCGACGAGGGCGACGAGCCCCGCCTCGATGTCTTCGATTCGGCTGTCGCCGCGCCAGTGCCGCTTCGTCGGGAAGTTCACGATGAAGCGCGGGTTCGTGAGCTGCCCGGTCTCGAAGATGAACATCTTGCCTGGCACGACCTCCTTCCGCTTGCAGGCCGTCTCGTAGGCCTTGAAGTTCTCGGGGTACGCTTGCTTGAACTGCGCAGCGATACCCCGCCCCATGGCGCCCACACAGTTGACCGCGTTGACGATCGCTTCGGTGTCCGCCCGCAGAAGGTCGCCCTTGGTAAATTTCATCGCGCTCCTCAGAGAGTACCAGCTCGGCTGCACCGAGATCTGCGGTTGGTGAGCACATCGTCGCCCTCCTCGGAAAGATTCACCACGGAGGCACGGAGGCACGGAGGCGAGAAGGAGATTTCGGGTTCGAGACGCGCGTGACGCGCGACCCCTCTCGAACAAAGCCTCGCTCCCTCTCGGCTCCGTGTCTCCGTGCCTCCGTGGTGAATTCTCACTCATCGTCCCCCTCGGGCTTCGCGGCCTTCTTCGGCTTCGCCCCCTTGCCGCGCCCCGGAGCCGGGAACTTCGACCTCCACGCCTCCAGCACCTCGCGGCTCGGGCCCCCGGGGCCCACCAACGCCGAGAGCTCCGCGCGGAGCCTCGTGGCCGCCGCCGCGTCCTGCCGCGCCACGTCGGGCAAGAGGCGCCACGCGCTGTCCAAGAGACCCGCGCGGTCCGCCAGCGAGACCCCCGCGTCCTCGAGCTCCTCGTCCATCGCGAGCATCGCCTTCACCCGCTGAAGCGGCGTCCACCCCGCCCACCCATAGAGCGTCTCGGCCCCCGAGCGGCCCGGCACCTCCGTGAAGGCCACGAAGCGCTCCTTGGGCACGTCGAGCTTGCCGCGTAGTTGCCAATATTCGGTGCGCACGAAGTCCCCACTCCCGTACGCCGGCGGCACCTCGGGAGTCACCTTCTCGCCCGCGTCCTCGCGGCGCTGGTCGTCCCACGTGCGCTCCCACGCCTCACGCTTCACGAGGCCCGCGGGCTTGTAGACGTGGAACCTGTGATTGGGCACCATGTCGCCCTGGAGCGCCTCGGCCACGAGCTGCGTGAGGCTGAAGTCCCGTCGCCCCGTGAGCACCTCGCACACCGCGAGCACCCGCGCGTCGTCTTGCAGCGCCGCGGAGGCCTGCTCGAGGGTGACCGGCCGCCCGCGGTCCTTCACCACGGTCTCCACTTGGTCGGCCAGCCAGAGCTCGAGGGCCTCGCGCTCCTCGGTCTCGTAGTCGGGTTTGTACCAGCGACGCTTGAAGTTGGCCGCCTCGATGAGCGTGAGCGCGGGGTTGGCGCGCGTCCGCGCGCGCCGAGCCTCGATGCGGGCGCGAGTGCTGGCGGAGAGCGTCTTGGGGGCTTCAGTGGCGGGCTCCCACCGGTGCCGCTCGAACCACACCGAGGGCGACTCGCTGGACTCCTCGCCTCGCGCGATCGTGGCGCGATTGGCGGCGTCCCGTGCGGCAAAGTCGAGACACCACGGGAGCCACGTCGGAGAGAGCGGCTCGACTTGATCGGGTGGTACGACGTCGCTCGCCTCGTCGAGGCCGTAGAGCGAATAGCAGAGCCAGTCGAGCTCTTCTTGGAGCGCGACCATGTGCTGGAAGTCGGCGTCATCGCGCGTGCGACGTGCGTCGAGCCCGGCGCGGAGCTGAGGGGCAGACTCCCACGACTCGCGGTTTCGCAAGACGGCGCTCACCCCACCCTCCGAGCGGGCGCGCGCCAAGGCGTCGAGCTGCGCGGTATAGGGCACGACCCGCGCGGCCTCCTTCACGACGGGAAAGAGCTTCATCTTCGTGGAGTCGTGCTGGAAGAACTGCTCCCACAGCGAGCTCTTCATCCCCTCGTTGACGCCCTGACTACCCTTGCAGTGAAACACCTGTTTCATCCAGAAGCACGCGGTGGACGAGTTCAGGAGGCCCAGGAGGGCGAGGTGGTCTTCCTCGGTGGCCCCGGCCGGAAGCTTGATGACCGGCGCGCTTTGCTTGAACACCTTGCCGCCCCGGTCGAGCACGAAGTGGTTGTGGGTCGCCACGAAGGCGAAGGCGATGGAGAGGGGGGTTCGGAAGCGGTTCGCGAAGAACATGGAGTGCTCGAACCACTTCTTGCCCCGTTGCTCTATTGTCTCTCCGTAGTCGAGGCGAGCCTTTAGCGGAGTTCGGTATCGTTCAAAGTGGGCGCGCTCGGCGTCGTGTTCGGGCTCACGCGGCTCGAGGCTCGTGTCGTAAGGAAGGAGACAGCCTTCGACCGTGTCGATGCTCCAGTCTCGAACGACGTCACCCGTGCCCAGGGGCGGCCCAGTGTCGGTCGCCGCATATGCGGCGTGCGTACGCCGAGGGCAGGAGAAACACCTCATCGAGTCCTGTATGCGTCGTCCGTCCAATTTCGGTCGACACGTCGGACAGCCGTTCACGGGCGTGGGTGGAGATGCGTTCCTTCAGCTCCGCCGCCCCACCCCCGCCCAGGCTCCAAGGGTGTTTCCCCAGCGTCTCCCTGGGCAGATCCGCCACGCTCGCGTACTCGGTCTCGAACCCCACCGTGTCCCACCCGTCGACGATACTGGCCCACACCCGCCCCTTCGCCGGGTCTTCCGGGGTGCCGCTCTCCCCGCGTTTCCCCATGACCGCGCGCACGGTGTCGCTCGTGGGCCTGCGGTTTCGGCCGAAGAGGAGCACCGTGGGGGTGCCGTGGAAGGGGATGTACGCTTGTGACGTGTCCACCACCAGCGTGAGGTCGACGCCGGCGAGGATCTTCTCGATGAGCGGCTTCCCGAACTCGCGCTTCATGAAGTTGTTGCTCGTGATGAGCCCGACGTAGCCGTCTTTCTCGGCGAGCTGGAAGCACCGCTCGGTGAAGGGCGAGCCCAGCGAATACTGTCGATAGGCCGACACGTACCGCTGGGCCTTGCCGAGCTTCTCGCGGTGGTAGTCCTTCCTCGCCTCGTCGCTTTCGACGATGTACGGCGGGTTCGCCACGACCGCGTGGAACCGCTTCGCGAACACCTTCTTCAGCTCGGCGCGCACGTCCGACCGCGTGAGGGCGGCGCGCGGCTTCTCTTCGGCGGGGACGCCCTCGAAGAGCCCGAACTGCACCGAAGGTTTCACCTCGTCGCGTTCGATCTGCTCGAGCCCGTCGGCCCAATACACGTGCGGGTGGAACTGCGCGGCCTCGGCGAGGGTGGTCACCCCGGCGAGGTCGGCGGCGGTCATGATGAGGCGCGCGCGGGCCAGGCCACACGCGTAGTCGTTCAGGTCGATGCCTACGATGCGGTCGAGGCAGCCCTGCACGAGACGAGAGGGAGATTCACCACGGAGGCACGGAGGCACGGAGGCGAGAGGGAGATTTGGGGGTTGAGAGGGAGACGCGCTCTCTCGAACAAAAAAACTCTCTTCTTCCCTCCGTGCCTCCGTGCCTCCGTGGTGAATTCTCCTCTCTTCACTAACAAGCCGCTTCAAGGCATCAATCAAGAAGTGCCCCGATCCACAGGCCGGATCGAGCACCCGCACCACCCCAGCCCCGAAGGTCTCGATGGCGGGCGTGAGGGTCCTGTCCAAAATAAACCCGCGCACGAAGTCGGGTGTCTGGCACAGCGCGAACCGGTCCTTCACCACAGGGTCCAGCTCTTGGTAGAGGTCCCCCATGAGCTCCCCCTCGAAGGTCTCGTGGGCAAAGCTCCAGGTGGCCCCGCTGTCGGCGTCGCGGTGGCGCCAAAAGGCAATCAGCCCCCGCGACAGCTCGTCCGAAGGCAACGCCACCTCGGCGGCTTGAGGGCTGAAGAGCTCGGGCAGGCCGCCCTCTTTGCTCGCGAGATCGCGGTAGATCCAGCGCAGGAACGCGGTCTCCCCGAGGTTCGGCGCGAGGCGCTCGAAGAGCTGCTGCGACTCGGGGTCCAAGAGGCGCCCGGGCGCCAGCAAGCCGCGGTCTTCCAGGACGCGCACGTACACCGATTTCAGCACCCACAGCACCGCGGCGCGGCGTGACAGGAGATCGGTCCACACCTCGAAGTCCTCGGCCACCTGCTCGTCGGCGTGGAGGCGCTCGGCGCGCGCGCGCTCACGCGTGTACCGGCCGCGCGCATCTTGGTGCGCAGATCGGCGGCCAGCTTGGCCACGTGGTCGCGGAGGGCGGAGGTGAGGCGGGTGCGATCGGCTGGTTTCATAGGGGTATTGAAGAAGGAGAATTCACCACGGAGACACGGAGGCACGGAGGCGAGAGGGAGGGAGAGCGTTTTTGTTCGAGAAGGCGGGTTAGAGGACTTTTCGATGAATTCCCTGCTTGAGGGTGGGGACGTTGAAGTTGATGAGCAGCCCGACGCGCTTTTGGCTGAGGCGGAGGTAGGTTAGGAGCTGGGCTTCGTGGAGCGGGAGCACCCGTTCTACAGCCTTGAGCTCCACAACAAGTGTGTCGGCGACGACCAGGTCCATTCGATACCCGCACGTCAGGGAAGCCCCCTTGTACGAGATGGGCAGCTCGACCTGGCGTGCGAGCGCCACGCCGCGCAACCCAAGCTCACAACAGAGACATTCCTCATACGCCGACTCCAGGAGCCCTGGCCCCAGCGCCTTGTGCACCTCAATCGCCGCCCCGATCACCACCCCCGTCAGCTCCTCCCCGATCAACATGCGGGCTCCTCAGAGGAGAATTCACCAGGGGGCAGGGCACGGGGAGAACAGGTGGGCGCGCGCGTGGCGCTTGCCGCGCGCAGGTCTCTCTCGAAAAAAAATCCTCCCTCTCGCCTCCGTGTCTCCGTGTCTCCGTGGTGAATTCTCCCTCATGATGGCGCCGCGAGCCCCGTGGCCAGCCCCAGGGTGGCCCCCTCGAGGTGCCACATGGCCGCCCCCTCGTTGAACCGCGGCTGGCGGTTGTGGATCACCCCGGGGACCACGAGCACCCAGAAGCCGTGGCTCCCCGAGAGGGCCTCGTCGTAGAGCCTCCGAGGCAGGTCGAGCGCCTCGCAGAGCCCGAGCAGCGCCGTCTCCCCGAGCACGATCACGCGGCCCGGCGCCCCGTGCTCTTCCAGCAGCCGAAAGAGGGTGGTCTCCGCCGCCTCGGTGAGGGCCTCCCGCTGCCCGACGAAGCGCTCGGCGCGCTCGAGCGCGGGCAGGTCGGCGCCGTGCTCCTCGAAGAAGGCGTCCTCGAACGAGACGTACGTCGCGCCCGGCAGCGCCGCCGCCACCGAGCGCCCGATGTCGGCCAAACGCTCAGGCGGCACCACGAGCATACGAAACCCGCGCGAGCTCGCGGCGTCGCGCAGGCGGTCGCGGATCTCTTCCTCGAGGCGTCGCGCCACGCCGTTGCCCGTGGGGGTCGCGGCAGGCGAGAGCGGCGCGTCGGGCGCGAGCGGCGGACTGGCCACGATCGAGCGCGCGTGGCCGGGGATCACCTGGTGGCCTATCACGCGGCAGTCGAGCTCGCGGAGCAGCGCGAGCAGGTGATCGGGCTCGGGATAGGGCGTGCGCGGCCCGAAGGTGCGCCGCACCCGGAGCTCGAGCTCCTCGAGATCGAGCGGATCGCGCGCCTGATCGAGCACGAACGCGAGGCTCTGGTGAGGGTCGAGCGGGCCCACGAAGAGGTGCCCGGTCTCGGCGAGGTCCACGTCCTCGCAGAGGCGCACTCCGAGCGAGAGCGGATCACCGTCGAAATGGGGGAGAATACCCAGGAGGGATCGCCGCGCGGCGTCCGGCTCCGTGGGGGGCCACTGGCCGGCGATGCGCAGCACCTCGCCGGTGAAGGCCCGGAGGGTGTCGCGGTCGAAGAGGGGCCGCGCGACCACCGGCTCGGCCACGCCGTCCACCTCGAAGAGGTGTGCGCGCCCCGAGGACACGCGCACGAGGAGGCGCGCGAGCCCGGCGCCGGTCACCACGCCCGCGGGCCACTCGCCCTCGAGGCGCTCCCCGAGCTCGCCGAGCCGCACGAGGCCCCCGAAGCCGTCGAGCAAATCCTCGAGCACGCTCGACACGCGCGCGAGCACGCCAAGGTCCAGCCGCTCGATCCCCTGCGTGAGCTCGTGGCTCACCTGCGGCTGCGTCTTGCCGAGGTTGGCGGCGATCTCGGCCTGGGTCTCGGTCGTGTGGCCTCGTGGGTTGGTGAGGCCCACGCACCGCTCGACCGCGACGCGCTGGGCGGGGCTGAGCGGCGCCGAGGCGAGCTCCCAGAGGCGGTCCAGGGTGTGCGCCTCCGCGCCCGCGGACGCGCCCGCTCGATCGCGAAGGTCACGAAAGGCATGGAGCGCCTCGACCACCTGCGCGAGCCGTGTCCGCCCGATGCCGTCCACCGCGTGGAGCTCGGCGTGCGTGAGCGAGGCCACGGCCCCCACCGTGGGCAGGTCGGCTTGCGTGAGCGCGGCTCGGAGCGCGGGGCCGAGCGGCAGCCTGTCGACGGGCTCGGGCGAGTCGGCGAGGTCCGGCACGAGGGACGGCTCGATCCGCAGCACGTGGGCGCCCGAGGGCAGCGGCTCGAGACCACGTGCGCGCAAGAGCCGCTGGAAGGCGAGGATGTCGGAGGCCGTCTTGTGGCCGATCGCGTGGATCGCGCGCACCTGGGACTCGGGGAGCGCGAGCAGCTCGCCCACGGTGTGCACCTGGTTTCGGGCGAGCGTCTGCACCGCGCGGCGCGGCAGGCGCGTGAGCCGGAGCGGCGTGGTGGCGTCGACCTCGTGGTCTTCGACCACGCGCGGGGCGTGCGGGTCGAGGGGCGCGGGCGAGAGATCCTCCCCGAGGGCCACGAGGAGCGCGTCGCGCATGGCCCGCGCCGAGGGGTAGCGCTGCTCGGCCACGGGGTGGAGGGCCTTCTTGAAGAACGCGGCGAGCCCAGGCGGATCGATGTCGTCCTCGCGCACCTGGGGCTCTTGGCCGGGCTCGGGGACGCGCCCGTCGAACGCGTGGCGCCCCGCGTAGAGCTCGAAGAGGCAGAGCGCCGCGGCGAACCGGTCGGTCGCGTGGGTCCACCGCGGGCTGCTCGGATCGCGGTAGAGCGCGGTGCCGCCGTAGGGGGCGTCTTCGGACATCGCGGCGAGGCTGAAGTCGATGAGGATCAGCCGACCGTCGTCCACGAGCAGGTTGTCCGGCTTCAGATCCTTGTGCGTCACGCCCCGCTGCTCGAGGTAGTCCAGCCCGGAGAGCAGGTCCTCGGCGAGGCGCCGCTGCACGTTGGGCTCCACGCGCTGGCCCGAGGTCGCGGCCTCCGCGGAGCGCTTCACGAGCCACTGGCGGAGGTTCTCGCCGCCCACGCGCTCCATCACCAGCGTGAGCCGGCCCTCGACCATCTTGGTGAGGTCAAGCACCTTGACGATCGCCCGGTCGTCGAGCGCGCTGAGCACCTGGTATTCGCCGCGCAGCGCCTCCTCGGCGACGCCCTCGGCGCGCGCGATTTTGAGGGCCCGCGTGCGCCCGCTCACGATGTGCCGCGCGGCGTAGACCACGGCCATGCCGCCCTGCCCGAGCCGGCCCAGGATCTCGTAGTCGGTGCCGACGCGGGTCTTCTCTTGGAGGTTGTCGGGATCGAGCGGCACGCTATGGAGCGGAACGCCCGGGAGCGTGCGCGCCTCGGGATCGCGACCCGCGCGGACAGCCGCGATGGCCTCGGCGAGCGTGGGGAACCGATCGGTCGGGCGGAGCTCGAGCATCCGCGCGACGGCCTCGTCCAGCGTGAGCCGGATGCGCGGCGCGGTGTCGCGGAGGCGACGCACGAGCCGCCCGGTCCCCATGAGGCGCCGCGTGCTGTCGAAGAGCGGCTTGCCGGTGAGCACGAGTCCAAGGAGCGCGCCGAGGCTGAACTGGTCCGAAGCGGGCTCGGCGGCGCTGAACGTGGTGACGACCTCGGGCGCGGCGAACACGAGGCGATCGTCCCCCACGGCCGTGTGGGCGATGGTCACGTCGGACGCGAGCTGCTTGGCGAGATCGAACCCCGTGACGCGGATCTGCTCGGGATCCGGCCTGTCTTCGACGAGCACGACCTCGGGGCGCAGGAGCCGGTGCACCACCCCTTGGCGGTGCGCCTCGTCGAGGGTCTGGGCGATCTTGAGCCAAAGGTCGACGCGCCCGGGCAGGTCGACCTTCTGCTTGCCGCGCGCCTCGGCGCCGTACCGCTCGATCCACGTGGTGAGCGTGATGCCCTTGAAGTGCTCGAGGGGCAGCACGATGCCGGCCTCGTCCGAGAACGGCGGATCGGCCGTGAGGATGCCCTCGCTGCGCCCGAGCCGCCCGAGCACCTGCGCCTCCCAGCGGGCGCGCTCGGTGACGCGCTCGCGCTGGGCGTCCGTGGCGAGGGGCGGGAGGCTGTAGATGCGCAGCACGCGCTCGGCGCCCGAGAGCGCGTTCTTCCCGAGCAGCTCGGTGAACGTGTCGCTCGCGTCCAGGGTCTCGACGATCTCGTACTCGCGCACGCGACGCACGGGCTTCGGCCCGCGCTGCTGCGCGCCCGTGAAGAGCTCGAGCAGCTCGCGCTCGGCGGCCGACGACGGCGTGCGCGCGCGGCCCCCGCTGAGGCGCTCGATGAGCTCGGGGCTCTGAAGCGCGGCGAGCAGCGTGAGGCGCGTGTGCACCCGGTCGTTGCTTGCGAGGCCGCGGACCCTCGAGTCGGTGGTGGCCGAGAGAAAGACGAAGCCCTCGGTCCACACCTGGCCGGCCTGGTAGGTCGTGTCGCGGAGGTGCGACTTCAAGACCTGCGCGGTCTTGCGGTTGAGCCGAAGCGGGCTAGGCCGCTTCTCGGGAGTCCACCAGTCGCTGTCGGTGCCCTGGATGATGCCGCGGTACGACTTGATCTCGACCACGAACACGGCCTGCGGCGCGACGACGACCGCGTCGAGCTCGTAGATGACCCCGCTCCGCTCGACCAGCCAGGGGTTGCCGTAGACCGTGTACGTGTCGGGGAGGCCCTCCACGAGGAAGCGAATGGCCTGGCGCTCTGCGTCGTGGGCGGGCTCACCGATGGGGACGAACTTGGCGGTCACAACGGCTCCTAGAGAATGAGAGGAAGAGCTCCCAGAGGAGAATTCACCACGGAGACACGGAGACACGGAGGCGAGAGGAGCAGAGATTGATTGTTCGAGAGCGAGAATGCGGTTCTCTCTCCCGCTTCGCCTTCGCTCTCCCTCTCCTCTCGAGAAAAAAAACTCTCTCTCGCCTCCGTGTCTCCGTGTCTCCGTGGTGAATTCTCGTTCTCGCTCTCAGACGAGCAGGATCGTGGCGGCGGGGAACCAGATGGCGAGCTGGTCCTCTTGCTGGAGAGCGCCGCCCTTGTCGGGGGCGAGCCCCACCACGAAGTCGAACGAGCGCTGGCGCAGCGGGTGCTCTGGGCGCTTCAGGTCTTCGGGGGTCACGCGCGTCGCGAACCCGGAGTGCGGCGCGCCCAGATCCAGGCCGACGAGGCCGGCGAGCGTGAGCTCCTGCCACGAGCCGCACGCGATCGCCACGTTCTCCTGGAGCGTGAGGCCTGGGTGTGTGGACACGAGGTAGTGCGCGAGCTGGCCGCCCGTGCCAGGCAGCTCGAGGACCTTCTGGTGGGGCTTCACGACATGAAGATCGGAGCGGGCCATGCGCGTGGGCACGCCGAGGAGGCGCGCCTGTTCGGCGATGTAGTCGGGACTCGGAGTGGCGAGGTCCGTCGAAGGGAGCGCCGTCAGCCACGCGTCGGCGAGCGGGGCCGGCAGGCCGCCGAGGCGAACAGGCCCGAGCGAGCCGTGGATAACCTCCGCGTCGAACGGCACCGGGTGAATCACCGCCGCGTCCTCGAAGAGGAGCGCCACGAGATCGGGGGCGGTGAGGCGTCCGCGGAAGCGCTTCCACGTGTCGAGGCGAGGCTCCGTGAGGCGCGCCGGGCGGCGCCCCGCGGCCTCGTCGCGAGCGAGCGCGTGAAGCAGCGCCGCGGCCCAGGTGCCGGTGGGGCGGAGGTCGGGCGAGAGCGTGGCGACGTCGAGGCGGGGCATGGCGAGGGAGCCTAAGGGGTTCGAGCGGGCGAGCACAACGCAAAGGGTGCAGACTCACTCGGCCCCTGGATCGATGGGTTCGCGCGGCGGAGGCGGCACGAGCAGACTTGCACGATGGGGACCCATCCCGATACCTCCTGAGGCGTCGCGGCCATTGCCTGGACCGGATAGAGCCGACTGTGCGGATGATCAGGCTTGCCGGCCAGCGGGAGTGGGCGCTCCATGAGCGCCATGGGGGAAGAATTCTGGGGCGAGCTACGCCGCGTGCACGCGCTCGGCGGTCCGGCCGGGGGCCCGGGCGCTCTGTTCGCGGCGCTGCGGCGCGATCTCGTGGAAGCCCACGCGCGAGAGCACCCGCGGGGCGAGGACGAGGACGTCGCGCGACTCGGCGCGGTGTGGGAGCGCCTCGTCGAGAGCGCGTTCCGTGAGGCGAACCACTTCGACGGCCTCGTGCAAGAGCTGGGCACGGCGCTCCACACCGATCCCGCGGCGGCCAACGTCGATCTCCTCGAGCTGCTCGGCCGCGCGACGTACGAGCCGCACCACACGCGCGTGCTCGGGGCGCTGATCGACCCGCAGCGCGCGGGCGCGCTCGGAGAGAGGCTCCTCGGGGCGCTGCTTCGGCTGGTGAGGGACGCCGGCCACGAGGAGGCCACGGAACTGAGCATGGCGAAGGTGAGGGTCGAGGAGGCGCAGACGCTCCCCGGCCCCACGAGCCGCACCATCATCCCCGACCTCGTCGTGGAGCTCGGCGAAGGCCCAAGCAGGACTCTCCTCGTCCTCGAGAACAAGATTGGCACCGTCGACCACGACCAACAGCTCGACGCCTACCGCCTATGGGCCGAGGAGACGCCCGCCGCCCGGCGCTATCTCGTCTACCTGACCCCGCGCGGCTTGGCCCCAACGGCCGTCGCAGATACCCAGACACACGGCTGGCGCTCGCTCTCGTATGCCGACCTCGCGGTCGCGTTTCGAGCGGAGCTCCGCGCCGCCGAGCCAGGTCCGTGGCGCGACGTGCTGGGACTCTACCTCGGCACCGTCATGCGCCACGTGGTGCGCCGCCCGCTCGACCCTCTCCCCTCGACGCGGGAGGCGCGCGCCGCCCTCGTCCCGTACCTCCGCGCCGCCCTCGGCCGCTCCACCGACGAAAGCCCCCCACGATGACCCTCCCCGCCTCCCTCGCGTTCTATCTCGACCACGCCTCCCAGGTCGACGAGCTCGTCACCATGGAAAAACCGAGCGACGTGTCCCCCGAGGACTGGCGCATGTTCCAAGACGTCTACGGCTGGGCGTGCGGCCACGTGGAGGCGATCCTCGACAAGGCGCGAGCGGGCGCGAAAGACGCGCTGTCCCTGAGAGCGAAGACAACAGCGGGGAACACGGACGTCCGCGGCGAGTGGGACGCGTGGTGCCAGCTCAAGCCAACGGCCCCTAGCTCGCTCCAGGGAGATATCTACTTGGGCGTCTCGATGGGGATCGAGACGCCTGAGACCGTTGGCCAGTTCTCGCTCACACCCTATCTCGTCGTGAGTCAGGCCGAGCGGAGGGAGGGGCTTCACACAGCGCTCCGCGACGCGGGATTCAGCGAGAGTGTTCTCTCCGAAAACGTCAAGGCCATCCATCTCCGCGAGATTCCCCTGCGCAAGGACACCGACCTCGACGCGGCCATCGCCGAATCCACCGAGTGCTTCCGGCTGCTCGCGGAGCGCTGGGAGAAGGTGTTTAGCCCCAGGTAACGGACCTCGGCGACCCACCTCCTTCCCGTACCAAGACCACCAAGACGGGCGCCACCTCGTGCAAGCCAATCTTCTCAGCATCGCCCAGCTCTTCGAGGGCAAGCTCCTTCGGGTGCCGGACTACCAACGAGGGTACTCGTGGGAGGAGCCGCAGCTCCGAGACTTCCTTGGAGATCTCGAGCTCCTGGGAGCGAGACAGGTCCACTACACGGGCACCATCGTACTTCACCGCACCGCCAACGCAGAGCCGCAGATGGACGAGGGCGGGGCCACCCACCAGGTCTTCGATGTGGTCGACGGGCAGCAGCGGCTCACGACGATCGTGATGGTGCTGTGTCAGGTCCGAAGGGAGCTGCAGAAACTGAGCGGAGACGCGTCGCTACCGGAGGGGATCCGCCGGTCCTTCCTGTGGGTCCACGCGCTCGGCACCAAGGCGCGTCTCCCGAAGCTCTCGCTCGCCGGGGAGCTTGGAGACTTCTTCGAGGGCCGCATGTTCCTCGAGCCGCGCTCGACGGCGTGTCCGAAGACGGCCAGCGAGGAGCGAATCGAGAACGCCCGCGCCTGCCTCGAGGACTACTTCCTAGCCCAGGCCACGAAGCTCGGCTCCGAGTACCCGGCCTGGCTCATCGACCTCTACGCGAAGGTGTCCCAGCGCCTCGGGACCTCGCTCTTCCCCGTCGAGAGCGAGGCCGAGGTGGGGGTGATCTTCGAGGTGTTGAACAACCGAGGAAAGCCGCTCTCGGAGCTCGAGAAGGTCAAGAACTACCTCCTCTACGTCGCAGCCAAGGTGGACGACTCGGGCCGCCTCGCGAGTCGCGTAAACACGGTCTGGGGCCACGTGCTCCGCAACCTGATGCACGCGCGCCTCACCCGCTCGGAGCACGAAGATCAGCTCCTGCGCGTCCACTGGCTCCTCGCACACGATTCGAACGAGCGCAGGTGGGACGGGAGCCGATCCGTCAAGTCGAAGTTGGCGCTCCAGGCGGGCCGGGCGGGCGAGACGCCTGCCCCACTCTACGCGGCGGTCGAGGCCTATCTGCTGACCCTCGACGCCGTGGCCGAGGCCTTCGCCGACATCGAGAAGCCCGACCGAGAGGGGGCCTTCCGCGGGTCTTCGACCGACGAAGCCCAGCGCCAAGAGATCGTCCTCTGGGTCGAGCGCCTCCATCGCGTCGGGTTCGTCGCCCCCTTCCGACCGCTGATCACGGCGGCGCGCGGGAGAGCGGACGCAGCAGGACTCCTCAAGCTCCTCGAGGCCTGCGAGCGGTTCTCCTTCCTCGTGTATCGCGTCGCTGGCGTCCGACCCAACGCCGGGCGGGCTTGGCTTCACCGCCTCGGTCACGAGGTGTTCCACGGGCGCATCGATCTGGACACGGCCGCCGCGCGCGTCCTTGGCGGGGTCGGCTGGTACCTCAAGACCCGCGCAACCTACGACCGCTTCTTCGAGCTCGATCGGGAGAGTCCGCGAAGCTTCTACGAGTGGGGCGGGCTTCGCTACTTCTTGTACGAGCACGAGCTGGCCCTCTCGGGGTTCCGCCAGGTGCGCCTCTCGTGGCGGCGGCTCCACGAACGACAGCCGAAGACGACCATCGAGCACGTGCTCCCCCAGACCCCCAGCGACCCCTACTGGGACACGTTCGACGCCGAGGCCCGACGGATCTATACCCACGATCTGGGCAACCTCTGCCTGACCGAGGACAACAGCTCCTATGGCAACAAGCCGTTCCCCGCGAAGCGCGGCGAAGCCGGGTCCACCGCCCGCTGCTACGCCACGAGCAACCTCTTCTCGGAGCGAGCGCTCGCGCAGTCGACCGCGTGGACGCCCGCGACCGTCCTCGCGCGCCGCGCGGAGCTCGTCGCGTGGGCGAAGCAGCGGTGGCCTTGGTCGGCCGCGGAGGGCACGGACGTAGAGGCGATCGCCGAAGAGGCTGATGCGGAAGACGGCGCGTAGGGTCGGCCGCTTCCTACCCGACGCCCAGCTCCCCCAGCCTCCGCGCCAACCACGCGTCCTCGGTCCGCGTGACCACGTCCTCCTCCCTCGAGAGCCACCCCGTTCCGAGCAGCCCACTGAGGCTCTCGTCCGCCGCGCCCACCAGCGTCGGCGAGAGCCCGAGGCGCTCGGGGAGGTCGCCGAGAGGGCAGCCTCGCGCGCCGACGGCGTGAAGAATGCAGAGCTTCGACGCTGCGGCCCACGAGTACACAAGCCAGAACGCGACGCCGGCCACGTAGAGCATCGCGAGGAGCGACCCGAGCGAGAAGGAGAAGAGGTTGGCGAGGATGACCGCCCCGCCAGGGACGCGACCCCTTGGGTGTCCCACGCGGCCCAGCCCATGAAGAGAGCCGCCACGGGGAGGGTCACGCACGCGGTCAGCGCGGGCCACCGAAGCGGGAGAGACGCCTCGTCCTTCCCACCGGACTTCAGGAGCAGCCTGCGGCCATAGGCGATCGCGAAGAACAGCCCGAGCGGCACGAGGGCCATCCAGTGCGCGAGCTTGAAGGCCTCTGGGTCATCGAGCGCACCCACGTGCTCGAGCGAGAGCGCGGCACCACACGTGAGACCGAAGGCGACGAGGAGCGCGACGATCAGGATGATTGGCAGCGCCGTCCACCACGCGATCGCCGCGAGCACGAGCCCAAGCACGACGCATCCACCCCGTGGGCCTCTCGGGCTCCGGCACTCCCCCCATGTGGATGGACTATCACGGGGCCTGACGAGGGGAAGGCTCACAGCGTAACGGCAACGACGCCGGCCGAATCCGAGCGATCGAACGGTTCCGGGGAGCGCTGGATGCGAGAGGCATCCGGCTACCCCATCGCGGCAGGCCCCGGCAGCCCCCCGGCGGTCGTCGCGTGCTCGGGTCGAGTTTCTGCTTTTTCCTTCGCGAGAACCGCCGGCGCCTCCGGACGGGTGCCGCGGGTTCTCACGAGAACCCTTGATCGGGCGAAGCGCGCCCGTGAACTACCTAGCGCCTTGCGCTGGCTCGTCGGGCTCTTCCTCTGGCTCTTCGACGTAATGATCCAGCCAACGAGCGAGCGGCGCATAGTGCTCGTCGTGGACGCGGTCCTCGTAGTCGAGCGCCCAATCCACGGACTGGAGCGCCACAACGTACTCTTTGTGAGCCTGCCGATCGTCGTCCCGGGGGAGCGGTCGGGAGTAGCGCCCCGTTGCTGCGACGAGCGCCGCGAACAGGGCCCGAGCCGTGCGTCCGTTGATGTCCGGGAACGGGTGAACCCGAAGGAACCCATGCACGAGCTTCGCGCCCGTCGTGACAAGAACAGGGCGCGTGAGGGTCCGAGCGTCCACGGGGAGGCAGCGGCGCGAGAGGCGGTGGAGCTCGTCGCCGATGCGCTCGGCTGCAACCCCGTGGCGGAGCTTGCTCTCGGGACCGTACGTGATCGGGCCGGCCCGGAAGCGGCCGCCCCCGTCGTGAAGCTCGGTCCCCATGAGAAAGGCCCGGTGGAGCTTGATCGCGAAGAGGACGAACGCCGCCGGGTCGCTCGGGAAGGGATTCGTGAGCGTGAAGATCCTCACGCGAGCAAGGTTGCGCTCGAGCACGTTCGAGGTCGCGACCGCTTCCCCGAAGGTGACCGGGCGCGCCTCGCACATGTGGCGCACGATGTCGGTGTCGAGCAGCTCGCACACATGCCGATCCGTCGGCACGTCGCCCGAGAGCAGCCGGGCAAGCTCAGAGCACCGCGGACACGGGAGCGGCATCGGCGGCGAGGGCCTCGCGAAGGTAGGCGGCCAGCTCGGCGAAGCTCTGGAATCGAGGGTCGAAGTGGAGCCCGTCGAGGGTGAAGATCCCGCGGTCTGTGAGGTGCTCCGGGAAGGTCACGCCCTCGGCGAACTTTGCGCGGAAATGCGCCTCGATTCCGTCGTTTGGGATGCGGACGGGAGGAGCGCCCGGGACGTCTCGCGAGTGAGCCTCGATCCACGGCGCTTCAAGGTGAGATTGCTCACGAAGGCCCCACGCCGAGAGGAGGCCGTACACCTGGACTGCGTCTCGAGCATGCGCCCGGGTTTCGGGCGAGAGAGCGTCCTCCGCACAGACATCCGGAAGCGTGCCCGAGTAGATCGCGCGTAGCACCGGACCGTGCTTCCAGGCCTCGAAGGTGACGCCGCGGAGCTCGCCGCCCTCGCCGTGGGCCCACGCGACGCCGGCCGCGTAGAAACAGAGCTTGTGCAGCTTGAGGGGGGTCAGGGCGAAGCCCGGGAGCGTCCCGTAGGGGTACAGGGCCCGGACCGTGGCGCCGAGAAGTTGTTCAGGCTTGAGATCCATCGACGCCGCCTCCTTCCGGTGGACAACCTACGAGTCAGGGGTCCGCGGTGCAACTCGTTCAACGACTCGCCGACGCTCAGCGAAAGGCCACGACCACGTTTCCAAGTCAATGGCCGAGACGCTCGGCAAGGTCACCGGCCGACCGATCACACAGGCTGACTGCGACGCCTTCGCAAGAGCGGTCGGTGAGCGCTGCGCTCGGGTGTTCTGCCCCGACGATGACGCCGACTGAGACTCACACCGCCGGCGGGTTCTTCGACGGCGGCGCCTTCGCATCTTCGCGCACCTGGAGGTCTTCGAGCCCGGCGGCCTCACCCCGCGGAAGGCAGAACGCCACCCGCCGAAGGCGCTCCCGATCTTCGCCGGGGAGCATCTGCTCCGTGAGGCGCACGGAGCCCGCCCCAGAGCGGATCCGTGCGCGCGTCGCGCCGCCACGGGGTGTCCACGAGCCCGACAGCGCGCGCGCCTGGGCGGCCCGCGCCGCCCCACAACGCGATCGCGAGGTACGGCGCGCGACGGGTAAGCGGCATCTCGGGGAGCGGCGCGAACCCCGCCACCTCGGTCAACGCGCCCGTCTTCGTCCGCCACCGCACCGAGAAGCACACGCGCTCTTCAAGGGCGCCACCCCACCCCACGCGCTCGACGGACCACCGCTCGAGCCGTGCGAGTAGCCGTAGCAGGTTCGCCACGTCGGCCGTGGCACCCGCTCGCGGCCAGAAGAACACGACGGCGCGCCCGTCTTCGTCGGACTCCGCTTCGATCGCGTCGTCGATCGTCGTGAAGTCCTCAGCGCACGGGGCCTCAAAGAGCTCGTGAAGGCGCGTCCGGTCCTTCATGGCGAGCCGCGCCACGAAGAGGCACCCGGCTTGGTGTCGCCCAAGCCACCGCTTCAAGTGCAGCGTTGGGGACCACTCGGGTTCAGTCGTCATCGTCCGCGCACGGATCGATCGGCTCGCACGGTGGGAGCTCGAGCCGCATCCGCGGACGGCCTTCCGCGTCGGTCACGGTCACCGAGTAGCCCGGGCGCGCGTGAGCGAGGCACCCCTTCGGGTCCTTCGAGAACTCCTCGCGCGTGAACCTCACTCCCTCGCGATCCTGCGTCATGGCGACACCTCCGGCTTCTACCCCTGCGTCGATCCTACTGGGCACCCAGCGCCCGGTCCATCCATCGGCGGCCGTTTGCCGCCGCATTGCGGTGGCCAATGCGGCGGCGAACCCCTCGAGCCGACCTCATTTTTCATCACCTAAACCATTAGAAGTGCACGGGAAGGGACTCGAACCCTCACGCCTCTCGGCGGCGGAACCTAAATCCGCTGCGTATGCCATTTCGCCACCCGTGCGGCGCCCTCAGCCTACCGCATTCCTCGCGGGGATGCCTCGGCGGTCGCGCGAACGTCGCGAGGGAAGATCCTCGGCCAGGGCCCGTAGGAAGGCGCAACCCCGCACGCTGGCCCCCACCCCCGACCCCTGACCCCACCGCAAGACGAGCTCATGCTGCACCTCCGCGCCCTCCGCTTCCTCCCCGTCGCCGCCTTCCTCAGCGTCTCCGCCACCCTCGCGGGCTGCGCCGCCGAGACCGAGCCCGAGGCCGACCAGACCGAGGAAGAGCTCCGCGCGCTCACGGGGCCCGAGGTGGTCGGCACGCTCGCCGCGGGCGAGACGAAGCAGGTGGCCTACACCCGCAAGCCCACCTACCGCGCGCTCCGCATGGAGCTGACGGCGAACCAGACGGTCGACCTCTGGGTGCGCTCGGCGTCCGGCGGCGACGCCCGCGCGTGGCTGCTCGGCTCCACCTTCTCCACCCTCACCTCGAACAGCGACGCGAGCGCGACCGACACGAGCGCGCACATCACGCGCACCGTGAAGAAAGCCGGCACGTACTACCTCGCGTTCCGCGACGAGAAGTACAAGGACGCGCAGTTCGAAGTCTCCTGGGACGCCCCGGCGCCTCCGCCGCCTCCGCCGCCTCCGAACGCGTGCACGACCGACGCCCAGTGCGGCGGCGGGCAGGCCATGTGCTTCATCGATCGCTGCGTCACCGTCAGCGAGGAGACCCGCCGCATCGACACGCTCGACGCGGGCGTCAGCGCGGCATACGCCACGAACGGCGAGCTGCGCGTCGCCTACAAGGCCTACACGCTCGGCTCGTCGGTCTCGTACAGCTTCTTCACCGGGCCGTGGAGCGGCGCGAGCGGCGTGGGCAGCATCGGGTCGTCGTCCGGCGCGCGCTGGTCGTTCGAGCGCAACCCCGGCCTCGATCCCGAGCTCGCGCTCACGTATGCACACTACAACGGTGACGGCATTGGCTACGGCAGCGCCGGCGGCCCGAGCCTCGGCTACCACGAGACCATGGGCGCCTTCGCGGTCGGCCGCAACGCCGCGGGCGCGCGCTTCGCGGCCCTCGTCGGCAACAAGACACAGACCAACGGCAACACGACCTGCAACCTGTACTTCGCCTCCGCGGCGCCCGGCGGCGTCTGGTCGGAGCCGCAGATCATCGCCCCCTGCTCCAGCTGGGACCTGCGGTCGCTCGCCATTCACCCCCGCAAGGACGGCTCGGCCGACATCGTCGCGGCCCGCGAGTTCGGCGGCATCACGCTCTACCGGCGACAGAACCCCATCGACCCGTGGACCAGCACGGTGCTCGTCCCGCCGACGAACACCCAAGGTCGCAGCGCGTTCTCGTTCGCGCACGGCGGCGACGGCACCACCCACCTCGTCGCGCAGACCTACGTCTTCACCTCGGACCTCTCGTACGGCGACTACACGGGGACCTACATGGAGCTCGGCGACGAGGGCGTGCGCCGCTCGATCGGCCTCGGCACGTACCCCACGCAGGTGTACCTGCCGTTCCCCACGGTCGACCTCGACGGCGCGGGCAACGTGTGGATCCAGAAGCGCCCGCGCGCGACCTTCGAGACCCCCTCGGTGGTGCGCATCGACCGCGCGGGCAACGTGGCGGAGCGCTCGCTCGGCCGCGTCTCGACCGGGTCGTGGCCGCACTCCTCGCTCGCGGTCTCGGCCAACGGCGAGCTCTCCTTGGTGCACGTGGCCGACTCGCGCAACGTGAGCCTCCGCCGCTTCACGCCGGCGCGTTAACCGGTAGTCCCCGAGGTCGAGGCCGGGGGGAACCTTGGCGGCGAGGGCGTGTCCAACGCCGCCATGCCCTCGCCCCGCCTGCTGCCGCGCGCCCCTCTTCGCCTCCACGCTTTGCCGCTCGGCCTGCTCGGTCTGCTCGCGGCCCACGTGATCGCCCCACGGCCGGCGCGCGCCGAGGAGCCCTGCCTGGTCTCGCCGGCCACCTCTGCGCCCACCACGCCCGCGCCCACGTCGGCGGCCTGCGCGGAGCTCGAGCGCGCCTCCGCGGAGCGGCTCGCGGAGCGCGCCGCGCGGAGCGCCGGGGTCGCCGCGCGTAGCCTCTACGACGAGGCGGCCGAGGCCTACCTCGCGACGTTTCACGCGCGGTGTGAGGTGCCCGTCGCGGCACGCGCGGCCCCGACGGCGAGCCGCTGCGAGGAGCTGGCGTACAACGCCGCGCGGGCCTTCGTCGCGGCCGGCCACGCGCCACGCGCGGTCGTCGCGTACCGCGCGGTCGTCGCGTTCGACCCGCGGGCACCCCTCGCGAAGTCCGCGCGCCTCGAGCTTGGGCGGCTCTTCCAGACCATCGCCGAGCTCGAGGCCGCCGCCGACGAGCTCGAGACCTACGCGCGGCTCTACCCCGCCGAGCCCGAGGCCCCGGACGCGCTCGCGGACGCGGTCGTCCTGCGCGTGGGCGCGGGCGACGCGGCCAGCGCGCGGCGAGGAGCGGAGCTCTTCCACACACTGTACGCGCGAGCGAACCCGGGCCGCGCCGCGGAGTTGCGGCTCGGCGCCGCCAGCGCGTACGCGGCGCGCGACGACTGGCCCGGAGTGGCCGCGACGCTCGGGGGCCACGACGCCCTCTTCGCGCGGGCCGCGGTCGATCTCCGCGTGCGCGCGCGTGGGCTGCTGGCGCGCGCTCACGCGCATGGCTCGCCGCGCGAGCGGGCGACCGCGGCCCGCGAGTACGAAGCCATCGTCGCCGAGTGGGGTGACGGCGAGGCGGCGGCGAAGAGCCTCGCGCACGCGTACCCGAGAGAGGACGAGGGCGCGCGCCTGCGTCGGCTCGCGAGGGCGCTCGTCACGGTCGGCGAGGCGACCTACCAGGCGGCCGAGGAGGCGCGGGCCGCCGACGTCGACTCGCTCCCTCCGCCCGTCTACGCGGGGCCGCTCAGGCCCACGGCCATCCGCGCGCACCTCGACACCCGCGTGCGCGACTGGGCCACCAAGAAGCGATTGGCCATCGAGAAGACCGAGGAGCTCTACAAGCGCGTGCTCCTCGTGCGCCCCGTGCCCCCGCCGCGCTGGGTCGTCGACGCCTCCGCGCGCGTCGCGGGTATGTGGGGTGGGTTCGGCGTCGAGCTCCGGCGTGTGGTCCCGGAGGCCGCGATGCACCTCACCACCGCGGATGGCGTCGCGTTCATCCAGCTCGTGTACGCGGTGGCGGACCCGATCTACGGGCGCGCGCGGCCGGCCTACCGCACGTGCGCGCAGCTCTCCACGAAGTACGCCTTCGTCGACGAGCTCTCTCGGGGATGTGACGCCTGGCTCGTGAAGATGCAGCTGCTCCCGAGGCTCGACGAGCTGCTCCCGGCCGCGCAGCCAGAGTCGTCGCCCGTGGTTCCCTCGCTCCCCGCGCGGGATACACCATGAGGCCCCGTGGGCTCACTTGAGTTAGTGGGCAGTCGCGTAGAACCGCTTGTCGCGGCGTCGCGGCAAACTTAGAACCGTCGCCATGACAAAGATCATCCTCGTGGTGGGTACGGGTCGGGCATCTCCGACGCGGTCGCGAACAAGTTCGGCGCCGAGGGCTTCTCGGTGGCCCTCGTGGCGCGCAGCGCCGACAAGCTCGCGGTGGGCGTCGCGGCGCTCGCGGCGAAGGGCGTGAAGGCCGCGGCCTTCCCCACCGACCTCGGCGACGCCGCGGCGGTGACCAAGATGGTCGCCGAGGTGCGCGCGTCCCTCGGCCCCATCACCGTGGTCCACTACAACGCGTACGCCGGCCTCGCGGGCGATCTCACCACGTCGAGCCCGGCCGACCTCCGCGGCGCCTTCGACGTCGGCGTCACGGGGCTCGTCGCCGCGGTGCAGGCCGCCCTGCCCGATCTGCGCGCGCAGAAGGACGCGGCGGTGCTCGTCACCGGCGGCGGCCTCGCGTTCTACGACGCGAAGATCGACGCGATGGCCGTCCAGTGGAACGCGATGGGCCTCGCGGTCGCGAAGGCCGCGCAGCACAAGGTCGTGGGCCTGCTCGCCGAGAAGCTGAAGGCCGACGGCATCTACGTGGGCGAGGTGGTCGTGCTCGGGATGGTCAAGGGCACCGTGTTCGACTCGGGCAGCGCCACCCTCGAGGCGAGCACGATCGCCGCGAAGTTCTGGGAGCTCTACGGCGCGCGCGCCGCGACCTCCACCAACGTGAGCTGAGCCCGCGGGTATCGTAGTGTAGAATACAACGATCCGAGCCTCGACTCCCGGCGAACGGGAGCGAGGCTCGTGGTCGTCCCGCGCCGTCGCGCAGCTACGGCGTGGGCTCTCTCATGTCGGCGTCGCGGTGCCCCGCGCTCGACGGCAGCGCGACGCGGCGCGCGCGCATGACGTTCCCGAGGGGCCGGTGCGCCTCGATCGTGTGCCACGGACGGAACGAGAACCCGTCGCAGCGCGCGCGATCGGCCTCCACCGCGGGGCTCGCGAGATCGCGCTTCTCGAAGGTGAGGCGCCCCACCTTCGTGAGCTTCGTGCGCCAAGGCACCGACACGTCCTCGATGGGCTCGGCCTTGGGGTCGGTCTGGATCTGCACGAACACGTCGGCGCACACGGTGCCGGCCGCGAAGCGCTTCTCCAGATCGGTGCGGAGGAAGTCCTCGGCCTTCGAGGGGGGCTGGTCGATGGGCGCGCAGCGCGTGCCCTGGAGGACGCCGGTCTTCACGACGAGCTTGAACGCGCCCTTCGCGCGCGCCTTCAGCGGATCGCCCGCCTCGAGGCCGAGCGCGTTCGTAGCGCCCGTGGAGAAGGTGTCGCCGAGGAGGCTCCCGACCTTCTTGGTCTTGTCGAGCGCGTGGTTCGCGAGAAAGTCGACGATGCGCACGTTCTCGTTGCTGGTGAGGAATCCGCCCGCCTGGAGCAGGTTGTCGATCTTGCCGAGGATGGTCGTGCTGTCGGCCGAGCCCATCATCGCCTCGCCGAAGGCCATCATGTGGCGCGCGTCGGAGGCCGGGGCCACGTCGTGATTGCCCATCAGGAAGTCCTGGGTGGTCGCGGCCTCGTCGCCTGGCGTGGTGACGATGCGCGGGCCCTTCACGCCCATGATCTTCAGCGCGAACCCGCGGAGATCGAGCTTGCGGTCGGACTGGCGCTGGCCAACGCCGTTGGAGAATCGCGCCCACGTGGGGTAGGTGGCGGCGTCGGCGAAGAGGCCTACGCGCGCGGCCGCGGGCAGCTCCGCGGGGTCGATCGCGAGCGAGCCCAGCACGCAGGCGTGCGACTTCGCGTGGAACGCGCGCTCGAGCTTCTTCGCGCCCGACTCCTTCTTCGAGTGATCCTGGAAGCGGTTGACGAGCTTGGCTATCGCCGCGAACTCGCCGTCTTCGTCGGGGAGCCGGTACTCCTCGCCCACGCCGAGCGTGGTCTGCGCCCACGGGTTCGCCGGATCGACCTTCGAGCGATCCACAGTGCCGGTCGCGACGCGGTAGAGGTTCGAGATCGAGAGCGCGTCGGCCGCCTCGGACGGGTCTTGCGGTTCCTCCGGAGGGAGCGCCGCGGAGCAGGCGGCGAGCGCCCCGAGGAGCAACAGCGGGACAGCGCGACGGGCAGGCGAGGGGGGCAGGCGGAGCATCGGGACCTCGGGAGCGGGGGATCCGTCACCGTAGGCGAAGGGCCCCGTGTCCGCACGACAATCGTGGAGAGCGCGCTCAGCCTCGCGGCTTGCCGAAGGCCTGCGCGAAGGGGTTGTTCGCGAACTTCGGCTGCTCGGGCGCCTTGGGGGCGGGCCTCTGGCCGCGATCGCCGCGCGTGTCGGGGCGACCTTGCGGGCCTCGGCCTCCACTGGCGCCGCCGCCGCCGCTCGCGCCGCCAGCGCCGGGTCGCTGGCCCTGCGCCGCGCCGCTCCTCGCGGTGAGGGCGATGCGCTTTCGCGGCAGGTCGACCTCGACCACCTTCACCTTCACCTTGTCGCCGACCTTCA
This sequence comes from Myxococcales bacterium, assembly GCA_016720545.1. Lineage (NCBI taxonomy): Bacteria > Pseudomonadati > Myxococcota > Myxococcia > Myxococcales > Myxococcales bacterium. Next base: position 32,049 of record JADKKK010000014.1, on the reverse strand, counting down.
CCACCTCGTGCGGATCTTTCACGAAGCGGTCGGCGAGCTGCGACACGTGCACGAGGCCGTCTTGGTGGACGCCCACGTCGACGAAGGCGCCGAACGCCGTCACGTTGGTGACCACGCCCTCGAGCTCCATCCCGACCACCAGGTCCTCGAGCTTGCGCACGTCGTCGCGGAACTTGGGCGGCGAGAACGCGTCGCGTGGATCGCGGCCGGGCTTGGCGAGCTCGCGCTTGATGTCGTGGAGCGTGGGCAGCCCCACGTCGTTCGACACGTACCGCTCCCACGGCACCTTCGCCACGAGGTCGGCGTTGCCCACGAGCTCGGCGAGCTTCACGCCCTGGTCGTTCGCCACCTTCTCCACGAGCGCGTAGCGCTCCGGGTGCACGGCGCTCGCGTCGAGCGGGTGCGTGCCGCCGCGAACCCGCACGAACCCGGCGCACTGCTCGAAGGCCTTCGGGCCGAGGCCCGGCACCTTCAAGAGCTCGTCGCGCCCCTTGAAGGCGCCCTTCTCCTCCCGGTATTTCACGACCTTCCGCGCCACCGTGGCCCCGAGCCCGGCCACGTGAGAGAGCAGCGACGCGCTCGCCGTGTTGAGCTCCACGCCCACCGCGTTCACGCACGACTCGACCACCTCGGTGAGCTTGCGCTTCAGGAGCGGCTGGAACACGTCGTGCTGGTACTGGCCCACGCCGATCGCCTTCGGATCGAGCTTCACGAGCTCGGCCAGCGGGTCCTGCAGGCGCCGCGCGATCGACACCGCGCCGCGCACGGTGAGGTCGAGATCGGGGAACTCCTCGCGGGCGATATCACTCGCAGAATACACAGAAGCGCCCGCCTCGCTCACGAGCACGACGATGGCCTCCGGCGCGCCCGCGGGGGGCTTCGCGTCCTTCAAGACCAGGCGCACGAAGTCTTCGGTCTCGCGGCCGTGCGTGCCGTTGCCCACGGCGAACGCGAACGGCGTGTACTTCGCGGTGAGATCGGTCAGGGTCTTCTTCGCGTGCTCGAGCGCCCGGTCGCCGGCGACCAGGTTGACGAGGGTGTGCTCGAGCAGCTTGCCCGTGTCGTCCACCACGACGCACTTGCAGCCGCTGCGCTGCCCGGGGTCGATGCCGATCACCACGCGGCGCCCGAGCGGGGCGGCGAGCAGCAGCTTGCGCAAGTTCTCGGCGAACACGTCGACCGCGTCGCGATCGGCGAGCATCTTCTGGTCGATGCGCGCGTCGCTCTCGATGCTGGGGCACAGGAGCCGCGAGACCGCGTCGTCGACGGCCGTGCGGAGCTCTCCCGCGAGGGGCGAGCTGGTGCGCACGCCGGCCTGGCCGTAGAGGCTCGCCGCGGCCTTGGGCTTGTCGATCTCGAGGTCGACGCGGAGCACGCCCTCGGCCTCGCCGCGCCGGATGGCGAGGTACCTGTGGGAGGGCAGGCCCCTCGAGCTTCTCGTGGAAGTCGTAGTAGGTCTCGAACTTCGTGGGCTCGCGGGTCTTCTCGGGCACCGCCTTGCAGGCGACCACGGCCTCTTTTCGGTAGATCTCGCGCATGTGCGCGCGCACCTCGGCGCGCTCGGCGATCGACTCGGCGACGATGTCGCGAGCGCCGGCGAGCGCGGCCTTCACGTCGGCGACGCCCTTCTCGGCGCTCACGAACCCGGCCGCGAGCGCGGCGGGATCGCCGGTGGCGTCTTGCGCGAGGATGCGCTCGGCGAGCGGCGCGAGCCCCTTCTCGCGCGCCATGGTCGCGCGCGTGCGGCGCTTGGGCTTGTACGGGAGGTAGAGATCCTCGAGCTCTGACTTCACCCACGTCGCCTCGATCTTGGCGCGGAGCTCGGGGGTGAGCTTGCCCTGCGAGTCGATCTCGGCGAGCACCGCCTTCCGGCGCTCGAGCAGTTCGGTGTAGTACACACGCTTCTCGTCGATGTCGCGGATCTGGACCTCGTCGAGATCGCCGGTCTGCTCTTTGCGGTATCTCGCCACGAAGGGCACCGTGGCCCCCTCGGCGAGCAGCTTCGCGGTGGCGCGCACGCCGGCGAGGGGCAGCGAGAGATCGAGCGCGATGCGCGGACAGGGATCGTCGTGCGTGTCGGACATGACGGGCTCTTCTAGTCCAAGTTGCTGGACAAATGAACAGCCCTCGACGCGCTCCCTCTCCCCGCGCCGTCGCGGTCTCGGGGGCCCGCTAGCGGCAGGTCGATCGCGGGCTTCCGCGAGGGCTCAAGAGGAGCGTCGAGACCCGGCCGCCCTTCGCCAGGCCAACGGACAGCCACATCGGCGTGCCGCGCTCGCAGCTTAGCGTAAAGCGGGCGTCGTCCTCCCCGTCGCCGTCTCCGGGCCCGAGCCGGCACTTGCCGCTCTCGGCGCTCTGCGCGGCGAGCGCGGCGCGGATCCGGTCGACCTTGGTGTCTGACGTGAACAGCCCGGCTGCGCGGGCGTCGTCCCAGCGGGCGAGGAGCCCGGCCGCCTGCTGGGCGGCGCGGAGCACCGCGGGCGAGGGCGCGAGGCCCGCGGACTCGACCCGAAAGCCCCCGAACACGCCGCCGTCGGCGAGCGCGTGGAGCCGCAGAGAGCCGCGCTCGCAGGTGGCCCGCAGAGACGCCTCGTCGCGCGAGGTCACCTGCTCGTCGGCGGTCTCGGGGCCTGGCTCCGCGAGCTTGCACGCGCCGTGACGACGCGCGAGCTTGGTCCCGACGTCGCGCATCGCCGCGAGCGGGATTTGGTCGCGGAACGCCTTCGAGAACGTGGTCTCGTAAGTCGCCTGCGTGGTGTCGGCGAGCCCGGCGAGCCAGCGCTCCACGAGGGCGCGGTGCGCGAAGACGCGCTGCCGTGGCCGGAGCGCGTCGCTCGCCGCCACGAGGTCGAGGATGTGGTCGGTCACCCTCGCCGTGCGCGCCGCGAGGCTGTTCGAGAGCACGACGACCCCGAAGCCGCGGTCGGGCGCGAACGCCACGTGCGCGTGGAACCCGTCGATCGCGCCGCCGTGCTCCACGACGCTCGCGTAGTCGCACGTCCTGCGGACATGCCACGCGAGCCCCACCGACTCGGCCGACACCTTGAGGCCCGCCGGCGTCCGCTCGGCCGACAGGTCCACGGGGGCCCCGGCCATGTGCGCCTCCCGCAGCGTCGCGCGCTTCACCGGGCCCGCGTCGTCCCCGTCCCGCGCGGGCCAGGCCTCTTCGTGGAAGGCCACCCACCTCGCCATGTCGTCCAGCGAGGCATAGAGCCCGCCGGCGCCCTCCGACGCGCCGAGCCGCCAGGGAGAAGCGGGAGTCTCGGTGTCGTTCGTCGCGTAGCCCGTCGCGGCCGCCTCTTTAATTGTACTCTGCACGGGGTCGAACGTCGCGCTCGACATCCCTAGCGGGGCGAAGATGCGCTCGCGCAGGAAGTCCCGATACGGCTTCCCCGACGCGCGCGACACCACGAGGCCCGCGATCCCGAAGCCGAAGTTCGAATACAGGTATTCGGTGCCCGGGGGGCGAGCGACGCGCGTGTCGAGCGCCGCGAGCACCTCCGACTCGGGCACGTCGCGATCGTCGCGCGTGTAGTCGAACCCGCCCAGCCGCGGCAGCCCCGAGGTGTGCGTGAGGAGCTGCCGGAGCGTGATCGGGCGCGCGTCGCTCGGCGAGAGGGTCACCTTCGCGAAGTCGGGGAGCAGCGAGTCGACCCTGTCGTCGAGGCCCACCCGGCCGTCGTCCCGCAGGGCGAGCAGCGCGGTCGCGGTGAAGGTCTTGGTGATCGAGCCGACGCGGTACAGCGTGTCGCGCGTGGCCTTGCGGTGGGTCTTCTTGTCGGCCTCTCCGCGGACGACCACGTGGGCGATCTTCCCGTCGACGACCAGCGCGACCGCGAGGCTCGGCGGGCGCGACTCGGCCATCTCACGCTCGACGAGCGCCTCGAGCTTGGGGCCGAGGCCCGCCACCTTCGCGGCACGCCCCGGATCGGTGAAGGCCACCTCGGGAGGGGACACCGCCGTCGACGCGCGGGCCCCCTGCACGACCGCGGGGGCCGCGAGCAGCCGCTTCACCGAGGCGAACCGCTCGTTGGGGACCGTGATCGCGAGGTTGTACTGGAGGATCTTGTAGCTGCCGCCCTCGCGCACGAGCACGCCCGAGCCCCGCGCGGGCCCGAGGCCGCGGGTCTCGAGGTCCTCGTCGAAGAGGGCCGTCCCGCCGTCCGCGAAGGCCACCGCGCGCCGCGTGGCCCGCATGACCCAGCCTCGCTTCTTCTCGAAGTGCGGGTGCGCGTAGGCGCGAAACGCGGCCACGTCCCAGCGCTCCGTGGCGTCGGTCCCGAGGAACACGCCGCCGGCCGCGAAGAGGCCGAAATAGGTCGCCTCGTCGGAGCGCGCGGCGGCCGCGTGGAAGGCGTCGAGGACCCGATCGATCTCCGCGCGACTCGCCGGCGTGGCCGCGACGGGCGCGGGGATCGCGGGCGAGGCGCACCCGAGTGACGCGCCCACGGCGGGCCCGAGCGCGAGGGTGAGCGCGAGCGCGGGGAGTCGGTTCTTCCACATGGCGCGAGGGTCGCACGAGGCGGGACCGAGCGCGCGGCCGTGATCGTCCAACCCCGACCCCCTTGGCAGCTACAGACCCAGCGCCAAGAGCTTCGCGACCCGCCGCGCGAAGAGCCCCGGATCGTCCGGCGCGCCGCCCTCGGCGAGCTTGGCCTGCTCGTAGAGTACTTCGATGTATTCTACAATGGTGTCGTCGTCGGGGTGGGCCTCGAGGCGCGCCGCCAGCTTCTCGATGAGCGGGTGGCCGCCGTTGAGCTCGAAGATCCGCGGGTTCTCGGGCACGGGCCGGCCCGCCGCGCGGAGCATCGCCTCCACCGCGAGCGGCGTGCCGCCCTTCGCGATGACGAGGCACGAGGGCGACTCGGTGAGGCGGTCGGAGAGGCGCACCTCGGACACGCGCCCGTCGAGCGCCTTCATGGCCCGCGCGAGCAGGTCCTCGAGCTTGGTCTGCGTGGCCTCGCGCGCCTTCTTCTCGTCGTCGGTCTCGCCGAGGTCGAGCTCGGCCCGGGTGGCGGAGACGAGGTCCTTCTCCTTCCACTGCTGGATGCCGGCGATCGCGAACTCGTCCACCGGGTCGGTGAGGAGCAGCACCTCGTAGCCCTTCTTCGCGAGGGCCTCGAGGTAGGGCGACGTGGAGAGCGCCGCCCTGTTCGGGCCGTGGAGGAAGTAGATCTCCTTCTGGCCTTCGGGCATGCGCGCCACGTACTCGTCGAGCGAGGTCATGGTGGCCGCGCCTTCGGTGCGCTCGCCTGACTGCGTGCGGGTCGACTGGAAGCGGAAGAGGCCGACGAGCTTCTCGTCGCGCTCGCCCATCGCCGCGCCCTCCTTCAGCACGCCGCCGAACACGCGGAAGAAGGCCACGTAGTCGTCGGGCCGCTCGGTCGCGAGCTCCTCGAGCATGTCGACGGCCTTCTTTGTGACCTGCTTGCGGATGGCGCGGAGGGCGCTCGACTCCTGCAGGATCTCGCGCGACACGTTGAGCGGGAGATCGTCGGAGTCGACCACGCCGCGCACGAAGCGCAGGTGCTGCGGCAGGAGATCGGCGCAGTCCTCCATGATGAGCACGCGCTTGACGAAGAGCCGGAGCCCCTTGGTCTTCTGCGGATCGAACAGATCCATGGGCGCGCGCCGCGGCAGGTAGAGCAGCCCGGTGAACTCGAGGGTGCCCTCGATCTTGAAGTGCGAGCGGGCGAGGGCCTTCTCGTGGTCGTGCGTGAGGTGCTTGTAGAGCTCCTCGTGCTGCTCCTCGGTCACCTCCGCGCGGGGCCGCTGCCACAGCGCGGTGCCGCGGTTCAGCTGCTTCTGCTCCTCGACGCCGTCTTTGTTCTTCGTGACGAGCGAGACCGGGTAGGGCACGTAGTCGGAGTAGCGCTCCACGAGCGAGCGCAGGCGCCACTGCTCGAGGAAGTCGGCGTGCTCCTCCTTCAGGTGGAGCCTCACGGTCGTGCCGTGGGTCGCGCGCTCCGCTGGCTCGATCGAGAACGACGACTTCGCGTCGGAGCTCCACTTGAAGGCCAGCTCCTGCCCCGCGGCGCGCGAGATCACGTCGACGTGGTCGGCCACCAGGAACGCGCTGTAGAAGCCGACGCCGAACTGACCGATGAGCGACAGGTCCTTCGCCTCGCCCGCCTTGGAGAGCCGCTCGTAGAGCTCGCGAGAGCCCGAGTGGGCCACCGTGCCGAGGAACTGCACGAGCTCCTCCTCCGTCATGCCGCAGCCCGTGTCCTCGATCGAGAGCGTCTTCGCCTCGGGGTCCGGCCGCAGCACCACGCCGAGGGGCACGTCCGTCGCCAGCGAGGTCTCGGTCACCGCGCGGAAGCGCAGCTTGTCGAGCGCGTCGGCGGCGTTCGACACGAGCTCGCGGAGAAAGATCTCCTTGTTCGAGTAGAGCGAGTGGACGACGAGCTCGAGGAGGCGGCTCACCTCGGCCTGGAACGCGTGGGTCTTCACCATGGGCGCGAATGTCAGTCACCTTGCGCGCGCTCGCAAGCCCATTCCGTCGAAGTGCCAGTCGGTGTGCCGATGCTGTGCCATAGGCGGCACACGCGGGCGCGCTACGGCGAATTCATGATTGATTTCATGCGATGCAGCGTTGGCACGTTTGGCGCATCACGACTCATCATGAGCCGTCACCTCCCCTCCTTCGTTCGCCCCGCCCTCTTCATGAGCGCCACCTCGCCTCCGGCTCGGGGCCGCCATAGACCTTCGTTCGCCCCTCCGGGGCTCACTTTCAGGTTCGCCCTCGCCGCCGGCCTCGCTGTGGGGGGCCTCGCCTGTACCGCCGAGTCGCTCCCGCCGGAGGCGCCCTCGCCGACCTTCGACGTGGCGCGGTCGAGCCTCGCGCGGGACACGAGCCCGAACGCCACCCCCGCGGAGCTCGTCGCGCTCGCCGAGGGCAACGCGGCGTTCGCCATGAAGCTCTACGGGCTCACCGCGGCGAAGGGCGAAGGGAACGCGTTCTTCTCTCCGCTCTCGATCTCCACGGCGCTCGCCATGGCGTACGCCGGCGCGCGCGGCGACACGGCACAGGAGATGGAGAAGGCCCTCGAGCACCGCCTCCCGGGGGCCCGCCATCACGTCGCGATGAACGCGCTCGACCTCCAGATCGCCTCGCGGGGTCGCGTGGCGAGCGCCGCGGGAGCGCCGCCCTCGGGCAAGCCCTTCGCGCTCCGCTCCGTGAACACCACGTTCGGCCAGCGCGGGGTGGCCTTCGAGGCGCCGTTCCTCGACACGCTGGCCACGAGCTACGGCGCCGGAGTGCAGCTCGCCGACTTCAAGAACAAGCCCAACGAGGAGCGCCTCAAGATAAACGAGTGGGTCGCCCAGCAGACCGAGCGCCGCATCGAGGACCTGCTCGCGGAGGGCACCATCAACGCGATCACGCGCCTCGTGCTCGTCAACGCGATCTACTTCAACGCCGACTGGGCGACGCCCTTCGAGAAGGAGGCCACGGCCCCCGCCACGTTCACGAAGCTCGGCGGCGCGCAGGCTCAAGTGCCCACCATGCGCGGCGAGCTGTCCACGGGGTACGCCGAGATCGACGGCGCCCAGGTGCTCGAGCTCCGCTACATGGGCGGTCAGGTGTCGATGGTGGTCGTGCTGCCGAAGGGGGACTTCCGCACCTTCGAGTCGAGCTTCGACGGCAAGGGCCTCTTGTCCGCCATGGCGGGCCTCACGCCCCACACCGTGCGCGTGAGCCTGCCGAAGTTCGAGCTCAAGGGTCAGTCGGTGTCGCTGCGGGAATCGCTCCTCGCCCTCGGGATGACGCGGGCCTTCGACGAGCGCACCGCCGACTTCTCGGGGATGCTCTCCCCCGACGTCGACAAGCTCTGGATCTCCGACGTGCTGCACAAGGCCTTCGTCCGCGTCGACGAGAAGGGCACCGAGGCCGCGGCCGCGACGGCCGTCGTGCTCGCGGGCACCACCTCCGTCCCGGCCGACGTGAAGACCTTCCGCGCCGACCGCCCCTTCCTCTTCTTCGTGCGGGATATCCCCACCAACACGGCGATCTTCGCCGGCCGCATGGTCGCGCCGTGAGCGGCGCTTACTGACCCGCGAACAGCCGGCGCACGCGCTCCCAGACGCCGTCGGCTGGCCTCGCGGGCGCGAGGGGCGCCGCAGGTGGCGGCTGCGGCGCCGGTCGGGCGAGCTGCTGCGCGACCTGCTGCGCGGCCATGTGGCGACCGTAGAGCTGCGACAGGCCACGTAGGTCTTCCACGAGCTGGCTGATGCCGCGCGTGTCCAGATCGTGGGCTTGGCAGTAGCTGTCGGGCTTGTTGCGAATCATGCACTTGGCGACGATGAGCATGGTGTTGCCGTCGATGAGCTCACCGTTGCCGTCCAGGTAGTGCTTGAACGAGAAGAACCGGTTGGCGGGCGACACCATGCTGCTGTCGAGCCCCGGCGACTGCAGGCTCTGCACTTGCGCGTACTCGTGCTGAATATAGCTCTCGATGGTGTTCGCCGCGTCGGTCGCCTCGTAGTCGACGAACTTGCGGAAGGCGTCGTGGAGGGCCTTCGGGTTCGCGTAGGCGCCGGAGATGAGATAGTAGAGCATCGCGCCGAGCGAGTAGATGTCGGCCGGCCTGCCGACGGCCTTTTGGATGCGCGCTCGCACGTTCGTCTCGCTCACCTCGCGGTATGGGGTGGCCAGCACGAGCCGCTTGCGGGCGCGATCGGCGTAGGCGACCGGGTAGGGCTCCCCGCGGTTCCAGAGCGAGAAGGAGTCGTCCTTGGCGATCGGAATGTAGAAGTCCTCGAAGTACTCGACCTCGAGCGCGCCGTGCTGCACGTTGACCAACATCTCGACGACGTTGGTCTCTTGCTCCGGGCTCTGAAAGAACAGCGTGCCTGGCACCGCCGAGTGCATCTGCGTCATGCCGAAGTGCACGTCGTCGTCCTTCAGCTTCGCGGCGTTGAAGTCGGCGAGCCTCACCTGCGACACCGCGCCTCGGAGGGCCGGGTCGGCGAGCTTCACGAGCACGTTGGCGGGCTTGAGATCGCGGTGGCAAATGTTGCGCACGAGGTGCGCGTACTCCACCGCCGACGCCACGGGCACCATCACGTCGAGCACGCGCAGCACCCGCTCGCCCATCGGCAGCGCGAGGAGGTCTTCTTTCTGGCCATGGAGGCGCGAGCCCTTCAGGCGCTCCTCCAAGGACATCTCCAGGCGCTCGAGGAGCAGGTACTCGGGCTCCACGAGATCGCGTATCGAGGGGGGAATGAACTCGACATCGCCCTCGCCCGAGCCGTAGAGCTCGACGATGTTGGGGTGTCCCTGCACGCGCTCGAGGAGCTCCTTCTCCATTTGAAAGCGCATGTGGTCTTCGACGCTCACGCCCTTCTGAAGGACCTTGATGACGATCTCTCGTCGGTAGTCGGTCTTCGACTCCAGCCAGCGCTCTTCACCCAAATAGGCCTTCGCGAAGCGCCCCGCGCCGAGCTCGATGGGCATGCCGCGCGCGTCGAGCGCGAACGAGTAGACGCGCCTGCGCTCGATGTGAGCGGCGCTCTGAGCCTGGGTGGGCGGGTGCGCGGTCGCCGCCCGCGCCGCGGCCTGGGGCGCCGCGTAAGGGGCGAACCCCTGGGGGCCCGCGGGCGTCTGGGCCAGCGGTGTGGTCGACAGCGACCCGAAGTGCGGGGGCGCGGCGGGCTGCGGCGCGGGGGCCGCCGCCTCCGCGCGGACGAACGGGTACGCTGCCGAGGGCGCCCCCGGGGGGCCGCCTGGCTCCGGCGCGCCGGGCGGCTCCGACTCGAGGAACGCGTCTTTTCCCGCGCCAGGGCGGTCCCACATGTCCGCCTCGCGGATCGCCGGGGAGCCGTAGTCGAGCGCGGGCTCGGGCGCGCGCGGAGGATAGGCGTCGAAGGCCGCGTATGAGGGCATGGCGGCGCGGGCAGGGGGCGCCTGCGGTGGCGGCAGCGGCGCGAGGGGCGCGCTGGGGGGAGCCGGGTAGGTGGGGGGTGGCGCCGGGTGCGTGGGCGGCGGGAGCGTGGCCGGCGAGGCCGCGTGCATAGGGGGCGAGGCCGCCGGTGGAAGGGGCGCGGTCTGCGGCCCTAGGTACCCGGAGAACGGGCGGCTTGGGCTCGGCGCGCGGAGCGGCGGCAGCGCGCCGTAGGCCCCTGACAGGGTGGGCGCGCGCGGCGGGGCGTGCGCGGGGGGGAGCGGCGGTGTGGAGCGCGTGGGAGGGCGCGGCGGCCGCGGCGGCTCGGGGACGCTCGCGGGGATCGCGCCGCGCGAGGGGCGCACGCCCAGCGGATCGGTCGGCGCCGACGGACCGGTGAAGTCGCCGTCACGCGTGCTCAGCGTCTGGGTGGCCATGACGTCGTCGTCGCCGTCGAGGTCCCAGTCGAACAGCTCTTCTCCGTCCTCCTTCGCCTCCACGACCGCTCCTGCTCACTGCTGCTCGCCGGGCCCGTCGCTAGGTTCGCCCGACGATGACCACCTGAGGGGTGTGCCCCGAGGCGTGTGTGACGTAGAGCGCGACCGCCTGCCCCGCCGTGGAGAACGGTATCAGAACGGGCCCTCCGTCGACGAGAAAGACCGTGCCTTCGGCCGTGCGTTCCCCGAAGGCGAGGCGGGCGACCAGGCGCACGGCCTGGCTCGAGGTCATGAAGGTGAGGGTGGCGTCGCGGTCGAGGAGCACCGCGGTGGAGGGGCGCGCGCCGTCGCGGACGACGAACCCGGAGAGGTTTCGCACGTTCACCCGGGCCGAGGTTGGCTGAAAGGAGAGGCGCACGCGGGTCTCGGTGCCGCCGGCCGCGAAGGCGAGGTCGGCGACCTCGGGCACGAGGCTCATGGAAACGGGCCCCGTGCCGCGCGCGCTCGTGGGCCCCGTGGCGGCGGTCGGTCGGGGCTCGCGAGGGGCCGCGGTTGCGCGTGGCGGTGGCGGCCCGCCGTCCAGGGTCGCGGCCGCCGCGCGGAACGCCGTCGCGAAGGCGGCGGGCGAGTGAAACCGCTGCGCGGGGCTCACGCGCAGGCACGCGAGGATGACCTCCTCGAGCGGCGTGGGGAGCCCGCTCGCGCGGATCGCGCGGGTCGCGAAGTCGTCGTCGAAGATGCGCGGCAGGTAGGTCTCGCGGATGCGCGCCGAGTCGAACGCGGGCCGGCCGGTAAGCATGAAGTGAGCGACGAGGCCGAGCGAGTACACGTCGGTCGTGGCGCTCTCGACGCCGCTGGACAGTTGCTCCGGCGCGGCCCAGCGCGGCGAGCAGAGCGTCAGCGGCGTGCTCGGCGTGCGGCCGGTCTTCGCGGCCTCGGCGGTCGGCACCGGCGTCCGCGCGATGCCGAAGTCGGCGATCTTGGGGAAGCGCTTCGCGCCCACCTCGGCGAAGAGGATGTTCGACGGCTTCACGTCGCGGTGCACGATCCCGTACCCGTGCGCCTCGCCCAGCGCGCCGGCGACCGCGTCCAGCACGTCGGCCGCCGCCAAGGGCGAGAGGGTGCCCTCCGCGCGCACGCGCTGCTCCAGGTTCCCACCCGAGAGAAACTCGGAGATGTGGAATGGTGAGCGCTCCTCGGTCGGCGTCGAGGCGTCACCGACGTATCCGAAGTCGTAGATGCGCAGCGTGCTTGGGTGCTGCAGCTTCGAGAGGGCCCGCGCCTCGTCGAGAAAATGCGTGTAAGTTGCATGGTACAGGGCGCGGCCGCTCGTGCTCCCCGAGCCCTCCACCAGCGTCGTGCGCAGCACCTTCGCGACCACCACCCGCGAGAGGCGCTCGTCCTCCGCTCGGTAGATCGTGGCCATTCCGCCGCCGTCGTACCGATCGAGGATCACGTAGCGATCCAGCAAGCGCGTGCCCCGGGGCAGCTCTCGCTCGCTCGTGTCGTGGAGATCACGCCGGCCGCTCATGTGTCTCGAAGACGGTACGTGGGAATCGCGCCGAGGGCACTCGTTCGCGCGCTACCTCAACCCGCGGGCTCCCGGCGGCGCTTCGGGCGCCTCGCGGCCTTCGCCTTCCGCGCGCTCGCCACCTCGTAGGCGCGCTGTACGGCCCGGAACGCCTCGGCGTCGCCCCCGCGGTCGGGGTGAGTCTCGAGGGCGCGCTGCCGGTAGGCTCGCTTCACCTCCTCGTCCGTCGCCGAGGGCGGCACTCCGAGCGTGTCCCACACCGAGCGGGGCTCGGCGCGCGCCGCGTCGTTGAGGGCCGGCGCACGAGCCTGGCCGTCCACGCGCGCGCCTTCGCCCGTCGCCGAGGGGAACGCGGGCTCACCCCGCAGCACGCGCGCCCACGCGCGCGCCCAGCTCCCGTCGATCGCTACGAGCGGCGCGCCGCACGCCCGCTCGGCTTGCTGGTGCGCCTCCTCGCGAGTCCGCGCGCCGCCGCTCGCCGCGTCCGGGGGCCGAAAGGGCTCCCGGCCGGGCGGACCGCTCCACCACGCCGCCCAGAGGAAGCGCCGGCGGCGGGTGGGCGTGACCGAGCAGACGGGGGCGAAGAGCTGCGTCACCGCTCGCCTCGCGCTGGCCCGCGCCGCGTTTACTTCTTCTTGCCCTTGCCGGCCTTCGCGCCGCCGGAGAGGTCCACCTTCTTCAGAAGATCGCCGAACGTGCCGAGCGACGCCGGCGCCTTCATCGACGAGCGCGCCTGCTCGAACTGCGCGCGCTCTTCGGCGTCCTTCGCGCCACGCAGGGAGAGGCGGAGCTTGCCCTCCCCGGTCTCGAGCACCTTCGCGGACACCTTCGTGCCCTCGGGGAAGGCCTTGCGGAGGTCGGCGCCGCGCGGCAGGCCGGTCTCGGCGTTGGGGACGAGCCCGCGCCCGCCGCGCCCGGTCACACCGTCGAGCTGAACGAACAGCCCGAAGGTCTCGATCTTCTCGACGACCCCGGTGACCACGGCGTTCACGCGCACGGCCACGGCCGCCCGCGGCACCTCGAGGACGCTGCCCACGGCCGCGCCCTCGGGGGCCACGCCGAGGCCGATCTTCTTGGCCAAGAGGTCAAGCTTCTTGACGACCACGAGCACGGCGGTGCCCTCGCCCAGCTCGGCGCCCTTCGGCTGCTCCGACACGTGAAGGAGCCCCTCGACGCCCGGCGCGATGCGCACGAACGCCCCGAACGGCTGCGTGCGCACGACGGTGCCGTCCAGGACCTTGCCCTCGGCGAGGTCGAGGCCCTGCCACGGATCGGCCATGAGGGCCTTCAAGGACAGGGTGATCTTGAGCTGCGGCCCGCGCCGGCCTTTGCCCTCGCGACCCTCCGGCGGCGGCACCTCTTTCACTTCGCGCACGAGCACCTCGACGGTCTCGCCGGCCCGGAGCGCGTCGCCCACGGCCACGCTGCGGTCGTGGCCGATCTCCGAGCGCGGGATGAGCCCCTCGATGCCGCCGAGGTCGACGAACGCGCCGAAGTCGCGGATGGAGGTGACCGTGCCGGTCAGGGTGGCGCCGGGCACGAGCGACTGCTGGGTCTTCGCGAAGGCCTCGTGCGCGTCGCGCTCGAGGAGCGCGCGGCGCGAGAGCACGACGCTCTTGCCGCCGTCTTTCACCTCGCTCACGAGGAACGAGAGGCTCTGGCCGATGAACGCGCTGGCGTCTTGCACGAAGCGCGAGTCGAGCTGGCCCATCGGGCAGAAGGCGCGCACGCCCCCGACCTCGACCTCGGCGCCGCCCTTGTTCAGCGCGAGCACCTTGCCCTCGACCGGCACACCGGCCGCCTTCGCGCGCTCGAGGCCGTCGACGCCGTGGGTCTTGCCGAAGCTCTTCCCGAGCCGGAACATGCCCTGCTGATCGTTCGCCTCGAGCACGTGGGCTGTGACCCGATCGCCGGGCTTCACCGTGACTTCGCCGGCCTCGTCGCGCAGCTCGTCGGCCTCGAGGAAGCCCTGGCGCTTTCCGTCGAGCTCCACGAACACGGCGTCTTTGCCGACCTGCACGACGACGACGTCGAGCTTGTCGCCCACCTTGAAAGATCGGCTGCGGCGGTCGGACCGGCCGTGGGACTGCTGCTCGAAGAGGGCCGCGAACGAGTCGCCGGCAGGGGCGTCGGTGGACATGCGCACTCCCTACCACGCACCGGCTGCGCGAGCAGCGCTGTGTGGAGGCCCCGCGCACAAAAAAGCCAACGAAACGGGCCGGCCGCTCAGGCGGCGCGCGAGCGGCGCCGCGAGAGCAGCAGGGCGCCCGCGACCACACCCGACCACACGAGCCCCCAAGCCGACACGGGAGGGCCGCCCGAGCTGTTGCACCCGCCGTCCTCGTCGGTCGGGCCGAGGGTGCCGGGTGTACGTGGGCCGGGGGTTGCGCCGCCGCCATCGGGGAGCGCTCCGCCGTCCGACGTGGGCGTGGACCCGCCGTCTTTCGCGGGGGGCACGGCGCCGTCGGGGAGGGGCGCGCTCGCGTCGGGGCGTGGACCGCCGCCATCGGTGGGAGGGGGCGGCGTGCCGGTCACGCTGACGACCTTCGTGCCCCTCGCGAAGCCGTCACCGCCCGTGCCGCTGCCGTTGGTCGACGCGCCCCCGTAGTAGATCGTGATGCTGCCTGCGTTCATGGGCTGCACCTCGAACGTGCAGTTGCCGCCCGCGGCGCCCGACGGAGTGAGCTCGTCGAACGACTTCACGACCGAGGCGCTCGTCGGCGTGAGGTCGACGCCCGCGGTCGCCCCCACCACGCAGCGCAGGGTGCCGCCGGACGCCGTCACGCGAAGGGTGTAGCTGCCCTTCGCGCCGGCCGCGATCGTGTCTGGGCCCGTGAGCTGCACCTGCGGCGTGGGGCCCCCCGTGTGGCATCGACCGCAGCCGTCGCCCCCGGGGAACGTGGGGTTCGGCTTGCCGGTGTAGCCGGGCGGGCCCGGGGCGTTGGCGCTGGCGGTGCCGCACACGAGGGACGTGAGGAGCGTGACGAAGACGGTGGTCGAGACCGCCGCTAGGCGCGCGTACTTCATGACAAAATACGGTAGCAGCGCGCGCGGACCCGCCCACTGGCAATCGATGATCCGCCCTGGGGGCGGAAAGCACCAGCGAGGCAGTCGCTGCGGAGAAATCTGGGAACCTTTCGGTGGGCGCGGCGTCGAGACGCCCCATGCAGGTTGACGCCCGAGCCTCCGTGGCGAGCCTCGTTCAGGACCCGCGCGGGCGCGCGCGCCGCATTTCGAGGGCGCCGTGAGCGAGCCCTTGGACGCGCTCCGCGCCTACCACGCCCGCCTCGAGGGCGACCTCGCCGAGCTCGAGGTCCGGCGCGCCGAGCAAGCCGGCCTCGCCGAGGCGGCCAGCCGCGTCGCCCGCGAGCTCCGTGAGAGCCAGGCTCTCCTCGACGGCCACGCGCGCCACCGCAGGCTCCCCATGCTCGAGAGCGCGAAGATCGCCTCTCCGTGCCCCGCGCGCTGGGAGGACATGGAGGGGGACGAGCACACGCGCTTCTGCGATGGCTGCCAGAAGACGGTCTTCAACCTGTCGGCCCTCACCGCCGAGGAGGCGGAGTCGCTCCTTCAGGCTCACGGCGAAGGAGGGCTCTGCGCGAAGCTCTATCGGCGCGCCGACGGCACCGTGCTCACGCAAGATTGCCCTGTGGGCGTGCGGCGAAAGCGCCTCCGCGGCGTGCGCGCCCTCGCGATCGCGGCGGCCTTCGGGGCCGCGATCACGGGCGTGGCCGACGACGACGCCGCGTGTGCTTCGGCGGTGTTCGCGGTCCCCGTCCCGCCGGCGGCGCGCCCCGCGCCCGCCCCTGCCCACGCCCCTGTCGACGTGACCTTCTTCCAGCAGCACCTCTTGGGCGGCATCGGCTCCTCCGATGTGGCCAGCGACAAATTTCAGAGGAATGGCGCCGTCGAACCCGCCCCGCCCCCACCTACCCGCGCGCCGCGCCGACGCTGAACGTGTGAATTGGTGCAGTCAGGGCGGGAAAAAACGAGACAATCGACCCAACTTTTCGCCGACTGGCGCGTTCGAGTGAGACCCATGACGTACCGCAGCGCCGAAGACGCCCTCCGCGCCCGCACAGATCTGCTCTCGGACGAGCTCCGCACCCTCGAGCAGCGCCAGGCCGAGACCGCCCGCCTCGACCGCGAAGCGGCCGAGCTCCGTGAGTCTCTCGCGAAGAGCCGCGCCCTCCTCGAGCGCTTCGAGCAGCGCCGAGCCTCGCCGCACCTCCCGCTCCTCGACCAGGTGCGGGTCGCCTCGCCGTGCAACGCCCGCTGGGAAGACATGACCGGCGACGACAAGACCCGCTTCTGCGGCAAGTGCGAGAAGAACGTCTACAACCTGTCCGCGATGACCCGGGACGAGGCCGAGCTGCTGGTGCTCGAGCGCGAGGGGCAGCTCTGCGCGAGGTTCTACCGCCGCGCCGACGGGACGATGATCACGCAAGACTGCCCTGTGGGTGTGCGCCGCAAGCGCCTACGCCTCGTGGGGGTGCTCGCCATCGGCGGCGGCATGGCCGCGATGGCCACGGGGTTCGCCGCGAGCCTTCTGGTGTCACGCGGCGGCCACCCCGAGGCCGTGCAGGGCAAGATGGAGATGCCCGTCCAGATGGGCGACATCGGCCCCGCGAGCCCGCCGCCGGCGCCGCCCGCGCCGCCCGTCCCGTCCGGCGAGAGGAAGTGAGCCGCCGATGAGCTCCCGAGATAGCTCCCGTGATCCGCTCGACGTCCTCCGTGAGCGCGCCGCCAAGCTCGAGGCCGAGCTCGCCGAGCTCGAGGCCCGCCGCCGCGAGCAGCCCGGGCTCTCCACGGAGGCGGCCCGGGTCGAGCGCGACCTCGTCGCGAGCCGGACGCTGCTCGAGCGGGTCGCCCCCGGCCACAAGCCCCGCCTGCCGATGCTCGACGCCGTCTCCATCGCGTCGCCCTGTTCGGCGCGCTGGGAGGGGATGGTCGGCGACGATCGCGCCCGCTTCTGCGGCAAGTGCGAGAAGAACGTCTACAACCTCTCGGCGCTGACCCGCGACGAGGCCGAGGCGGTGCTCCGCGCGAAGGAGGGCGAGCTCTGCGTGCGCCTCTACCGGCGCGAGGACGGCACGGTGCTCACCCAGGACTGCCCGGTGGGCGTGCGCCGCAAGCGCATGCGGGTCGTGGGGGCGCTCGCCCTCGGCGGAAGCTTCGCCGGGGCGCTCGCGAGCTTCGCGTATGCGCTCACCGCGACCGCCGACGAGGCGCCCCCGCCGTGCCAAGTCGAGGTCCTGCCCATGGAGCTGCCGACCGACCCGCCCCCGGCCCCCACGCCGACCGACATCGTCGCCCCGAACGCGCCGCCCCCCGGCAAGTGGGTCATGGGCGGGCGCGGCCCCACGGAGCCGCCGCCTCCACCTCACGTGAAGATGGGCCGCATCGCCCGCCCCGCCACCCAGAAGCCGTAGCCCCAATCCCCTAACCGGCCCCCAACCGGCCCCAACCGGGCACCAAAGTGTGGGCCACGCCGCCTCGTCTTCGCCCGAAACCGCTTGTGTGATCGCGCACAAAAGCCGACTCTTCCGCCCCGCATGCGCGCTCGAACACTTGCCCTCTTCGCCACGCTCGGGGCGCTCGCGCTCACGCCGCTCTCCTCCGGCTGCGGCAGGGACCCCGCCGCCCCCAGCTCCTCCACTCTCGTGCGCGATTTGCGTGCGGCCAGCGGCTCGGGCGACGGCGAGCGCGTCGGGCGCTGGCTGCTGGCCGAGCTCTTCGCTCCAGGCGGCGAGGCCAAGCAGGCCACGGAGGCGCGAAAGCAGCTCGCGGCGCTCCCGAAGGAGCGCGGCGTCTACGCGAGCCTCTCGCAGGCCCTCGCCGACGAGGGCCACGGCGCGCCGCGGGCCGCCGCCGACGCGTTCGTCGCGACCCTCGTCGCCGCGCGCGAGTCCGAGGTGCGCGACGGCGAGCGAGAGCTCGTCGCGTGGATGGCCGCCCACCGCCTCGTGGCGCTCCGCGGCTCCGTCGCCGACCTGTGGAAGAAGCACAAGGCCACCATCGACGACCTCGTGGCGCGGCCCGGCCGGCTCGGCTGGCGCGCGGTGGCCGAGCTCGTCGAGTGGTGGGCCGTCGAGTCCTTCGATGAAGTAAAGGTTATTGACAAAGCGTACGACGCGCAGGTCACGGCCCGCATGGGCTGCGTGAAGGGCCTGCGCATCGCCGGGCCGTTCGGGCACGCCACGGCCGCCGATCGCCGCCGCTCGTTCCCCGCGGAGAGCGCGCCGTGGCCCGCGGCCTTCGCCGCCGATCCGGTGCGCGGCAGCACGCCGCGGGTGCTGAAGACCGACCAGACCCGCTGCGTCGCGAGCGCGGTCGAGCCGACCCTCGACGGCATCTTTTACGTGGAGACCTACGTCACCACCGAGGCCGAGCGCGAGCTGCTCATCGCCGTGCAGGGCTCGGTGAAGGTGTGGGTCGACGACGTGCCGGTGGTCGAGCGCGATCTGCGCGACTGGGGCGTGTGGCAGCGGTTCGGTGGGGCCGTGCGCGTGGGCAAGGGCCGGCACCGAGTCCTCGCGCGCATCGTGGGCGACTCCGCGTCGGTGCGCGTCTTGAACCGCGACGGCTCGCCCGCGGGGCTCGCGTCCGACCTCGAGGCAGGCAAGCCGTACGGCCTCACCCCCGCGGTCGCGCTGCCCAGCCCGAACCCGATCGACGCGCTCGTCACCGCGATCGCCCGCGGCGCCGAGCCCGATATCGACCCCGTCGTGCGGATCCTCGCCGCGCACGCGGCGGGCGTCGAGGCGATGCAAGACGTGGCGGCCGTGCTGCTCGAGCCGCTGGTCGGCAAAGACGCGGCGCCGTTCGCCCTCGAGCTCGCCGCGTCGCTCGTGGGGCGCGATCCGGCCCTGCCGGACGAGCTCCGCAAGCGCAGCGAGAAGATGTACCACCAGCGGGCCGCCGCGGCCGACCCGAAGCTGTGGGTCTCGCGCGCGTGGCTCACGCTCGAGGAGGCGGAGCAGCGCGGGCTCGTCGAGTCGGTGGAGCCCATGCGCAAGCTCGTGGCCGAGTTCCCCGAGGTGATCGAGCTCGGCGATCAGCTCGCGCGCATTTACGGCAAGCTCGGCTGGCGCGCGGAGCGCATGCGCGTCGCCCGCGACCTCGCCGCGCGCTTCCCGAAGAGCATGCCGGCGCTCCGGCTCTTGCTCGCGGCCCTCGACGACGACGGCTCGCTCGCGGAGGCCGACGCGGTCGCCGAGCGCGTCAAGCGCCTCGACCCCGACGTCGAGATCGACATCGATCGCGCGCTCGCGCGGCGCGACTGGAAGGCGGCCGTCGCGGAGCTGAAGAAGCTCCAAGCGCGCAGGCCCGATCGACGCGATCTTCCCGGTCGGATCGCCGACGCCCTCACGCGGGGCGGTGATCCCAGCGCCGCCGCGGCCGAGCTCGAGAAGGCCCTCGCCAAGAAGCCCTCCGACTCGGGGCTGCGCCTCCGGCTCGCCGACCGCGCCTACGCCAAGGGCGATGTCTCCGCGCTCCGTCGGGCGCTGGCCGAGACCCTGCAGGCCGGCGGCAAGGGCAGCGACATCCGCGAGGCCGTGGAGATGCTCGAGGGCGCGAGCGCGCTCGAGCCGTACCGCATCGACGGTCGGTCGGTCATCAAGGCCTTCGAGGCCTGGGAGAAGAGCGGCAAGCACATGGACGGCGTGGCCGCGCGCGTCCTCGACTACTCGGCCGTGTGGGTGCACCCGGACGGCTCGAGCGAGATGCTCGAGCACGAGATCCTGAAGATGCAGTCGCAGGAGGCCATCGGAAAGGAGTCCGAGCAGGAGCCCCCGAGCGGCCTCGTGCTTCGGCTCCGAGTGATCAAGCCCGACGGCTCGGTCCTCGAGCCGGAGCCCGTGGCCGGCAAGCCGACGCTCACGATGCCGCACCTCGAGGTGGGCGACTACCTCGAGATCGAGCACATCAACCCCACCGGCCCGGAGAGCTACAAGGGCCGCAGCTACCGCGGCCCTCACTGGTTCTTCCGCGAGGCCGACAAGGGCTACTGGCGCAGCGAGTTCGTCACCATCACCCCGAAAGACCGGCCCCTCGAGATCGAGGTGCTCGGCCAGGTCGCGCCGCCGAAGCTCTCCGACAAGGGCACCTTCGTCGAGCGGCGCTGGCGCATGGACGAGAGCCCGCCGGCGCCCGAGGAGCCCGACAGCGTGTCGGCGCGTGAGTTTCTGCCGAGCGTGCGCGTGGGGTGGGGCCAGTCGTTCGAGGACACCCTCGCCAAGCTCGTCGACGTGGCGAACGACGAGACCCCGCTCGACCCGCGGCTCCGTCGGCGCGCGCTCGAGATCGCGCGCGGCGCGGGCCCGGGCGACCGCGAGGCCCTCGCGCGCAAGGCCTACGACTGGGTGCTCGACAACGTGGAGAACGGCCCCGAGAACGACGGTCGCCGCGCCGTGCTCGGCAAGAGCGGCTCGCGGCAGGCCGCCTTCTCGCACCTGCTCCGGCAGCTCGGCGTGCCGGTCACGTTCGCCATCGCGAAGAACAAGCTCGCGATGCCGCCGCGCGGAAAGATGAGTGAAATCGAGGGGTACGACAGCCTCGTGCTCCGCCTCGAGACCGGCAAGGGGATCCGCTGGCTCACCGTAAAGGACAAGTTCGCCCCGTACGGCTACGTGCCCGCCGAGGTGCGCGGCCAGACCGCGGTGGTGCTCGTGCCGGGCACGCCGCGCGAGACCATCGCGGTGGGCGCGGCCGACGTGACCGACGGCATCGGCATCAAGGGGCGCGCCGATCTGCGCGAGGACGGCTCCGCCACCATCGAGCTCACGCAGTCGTTCACCGGCAAGGTGGGCATCGGCATGCGCGGCGTGTTCGACAAGGTGCCCGAGGGCAAGCGGCTCGATTTCGTCGAGTCGCGCCTGCTCGCGCGGAACCTGCCCGGCGCGCGCGTGCGCGACGTGCAGCTCGAGAACATGACCCACCTCGGCGAGCCGCTGGTGATGAAGGTGAAGGCCGAGGTCACCCAGCTCGTGCGGAGCGAGGGCGCGGGCTTCGCGCTCAAATCGCTGTTCCCCCTGCACCTCGCGCAGCTCGCGACCCTGCCTTCGCGGCAGACGCCGCTGCTCCTCGGCGCCTCCTCGCACTTCGAGCTCGACTTCCAGATCGTCGTGCCCGCGTCGGTCCGCATGCCGGCCGAGCTGCCGGGCGGCACGCTCCGCGACGGGGAGCGCGTGGTCATGGTGAAGGACGCGGTCGAGGGGCACTCCCTGCGGCTCGTGCGGGTCATCGACATCCCCGCGGCGCGCGTGCAGCCGGGCGCCGAGTACGCTGGGTTCGTCGCGTTCGTGCAGAAGGCCGACGCCCTGGTCGAGCGCGAGATCGCGCTCGGGCGATGAGCCTCGCCGGCGCGCCGGATCCCCTGCCGCGCGTGCGCGAGCCGGAGGTGATGGACACGGCCGACGAGGCCGCCGACTACGACGCCATGGATCACGCCGCGGTGAACGCGACGTTCTGCGACGATCTGCTGCGCCTCCGCCGCTCGCCGGGGCCGACCGCGCGCACCCCGACCGCGCGCCCGCGCTGGGTGCTCGACCTCGGCACCGGCACCGCGCGCATCCCGATCGCGCTCTGCGCGCGCGATCCGCACGTGAAGATCGTGGGCACCGAGCTCGCCGACCACATGCTCGCGCGCGCGGCGGAGAACGTGGCCCGCGCGGGCCTCGAAGACAGGATCCTCCTGCGGAAGACGGACGCGAAGCGCGCTCCGGAGGGCCACTTCACCGCGCCCGACGGCGGCCCCTTCGACGTGGTCTGCTCGAACAGCGTGGTCCACCACCTGCCGGAGCCCGGCGCCGCGCTCGCGGCGTGGTGGGCTGGGGTCGCGCCCGGCGCGCTCCTCTTCGTGCGCGATCTGACGCGCCCGCGCTCCGAGGACGAGCTCGCGGCGCTGGTGGCGCTCCACGCTGGCGCGCCGCCCGAAGGGGTGTCCCTCGCGTCGTTCGAGAGGCAGGTCGGGCTCTTTCGCGCGTCGCTGCGGGCGTCGCTGCGGGTGGACGAGGTCCGCGCGATCCTCGCGCCCCTCGGGGTGCGGCCCGAGGCCGCGCAGGCCACGAGCGACCGTCACTTCACCCTCGCGGTCGAGAGGCCGAGGTGAGCGTGTGAGCGCCGGCCGGGGCGCGCCGCGCGTCGAGCCGTTCCCGTTTCGCCTCCTCGAGGGGCTCACGCGCGCCGAGGTCGCCGCCGCGCGCCGGCTACGTCGCGTCGCGGCGCGCGCCATTAACCTAGGTAAGCTATCGAAAGAGCTCGAGAATATTCTCCAGGCCCCTGTCCGCGCGCGCCTCAAGACCGTGCGCCAGGCGACCGCGGCTTCTCTCGCGGCGCTGCCGGGGCAGGCGGGCGGCTCGGTCGGCGTGCTCCTCGCCCCCGCCGATCGCGCCCGCGCACGCGACGGCGCGCGGGTGCTCGTGATCGCCGAGCCCGCGCTCGCCGTGACCGTCACAGCGCTCGCCCTCGGCCGCGCGCCCCCGCCCATCGTCGCCGCCCCCGCCACGCCCGCGCCCGAGCTCGCCGGCGCCCTCGCGGCGATCGTGCGCGCGGTGGCGGCCCGCGCCCACGCCGACGCCGCCCCCGCCGTGCTCCACGCGGGGCCGGGGGCGCCGATGCTGCTCGATCTGGCGGCCGCGGGCACGGCGCTCGCGGCGAACCTGCTCGCGGCGAACCTGCTCGCGGCGAACCTGACGGTGCTCGTGGGCGACGAGGCCTTCTCGGCGCTGGTCGTCGTCGACGCGGCGCGCATGCCTGCCGATCGCGAGGCGCGTGGGCCGCTCGATCCGCCGCCGTGGGCCTTCTCCAGCGCCGCGCTCGCGTCCCTCGGCCCCACGCCGCTGGCCCTCCGCGTGGTGGTCGCGAGCTGCCTCGCGACGGTGGGCGAGCTCGCGCGCCTCGCGCCGGGCGACGTGCTGCTCACCGGGCTCACCGGGTGGATGGCGGCGTCCGCGGAGGAGCTCCGCGCCCACGGCCCTCGCGGCCGCGTCGCGCTCGTGGCCCCTCGGGGCGAGGTCGGGCTCGTCGCGGAGTTGTCGGGACCCGGCCGGCTTGTGCTAAGTGCCGAGCGAGTGGCGATGCCGCTCGTCGCGACCGACGCGACGAGGGAGCCTCCGCCCCGAGGAGGCAACGCCCGCATGGACTCGAAGGACACCGCCGCTCACGCGCAGACCGCGCCTCTGCCGATCGGCGCGCACGACGTGCTCGCCGACGTGCCCCTCGTCGTGCGCGTGGAGCTCGGAGCCGCGGAGCTCTCCGCGAGCGCCTGGGCCGACACCCGCCCCGGTGACGTCATCGCGCTCGGCCGCGGGATCGGCGAGCCGGTCGTGCTCCGCGTCTCGGGCACCGAGGTCGCGCGCGGCGAGCTCGTCGTCATCGAGGGGGAGCTCGGCGTGCGCGTGCTCTCGCGCGCGGGCGCCCGCGCCCTGGGCGACGAGGTGGCCTCGTGAGCCCGCGCTTCACGTTCGCCGCGGCTTGCGTGTGCGTGCTGGCGGCGACGCTCGCCGGCTGCTCGAAGCCCTCGACCGACGCGCCTCAGCCCGCGCCCTCCGTGTCCGCGACGCCGGCTGCCTCCGGGGGCGCCCCCTCCGAGGCCGGCGCGGCCGCCGCGCCCGCCCCGGCGAAGGGCGCGCGCAGCTTCACCGGCTCGTACACGACCACGGCGGTCACGGCCATCACCGTGCCCGAGGGCGCCAAGTGGAAGGGCGAGGACGGCAAAGAGGGCGTCGGCGACGGCAAGCTCACCCTCGAGATCTCTGGCGGTGACGCCGTCACGGGCACCTTCGAAGGCGCGCTCGGCGCGGGGTTCCTCGAGGGCCGCCGCGACGGCGAGCTGGTCACCGCCGCGCTCCGCCCGAAGGAGGCGGACGACAACGGGTTCTACGGCACGTTCAGCGCCAAGGTCACCGGCGACCAGCTCGTCGGCACCCTCGCGGCGTCGCGCGCGAACGCGGGCCTCGTGCGCGAGGGCAAGGCCACGCTCACCGGGAAGCGCTAGGCACGTCCGCATGATCCGCCGCACGCACTACCTCCACTGGGCCTTCGAGCACGTCGGGCGCGCCGAGCTCGACCTCGCCTCCAGCGGCGTCGCCTCCTTCGGTGAGCGCGAGCTGCCGCCCATTGATTCACCTGTAGATTCAAGGGCTTATGCGTGGCTGGTGGAGGCCATCGCCGCTGCCAACCAGGTGCCGGAGGCGTGCGTGGTCCCCACGCTGGGCACCTCGCACGCGCTGTTCGTCGCGATGAGCGCGCTCGTCAACGCGGGCGACGAGGTCCTCGTCGAGACCCCCGCGTACGAGCCCCTCGTCGCCGTGCCCGAGCTCCTCGGCGCCCGCGTGGTGCCGTTCCTTCGCCGCCCCGAGGCTCGCTACCTGCTGGAGCCGAACCAGGTCGCCGCGAAGATGACCGACCGCACCAAGCTCGTGGTCGTGTCGAACCTCCACAACCCCACGGGCGTGCACACGCCGCTCGAGGTGCTGGGCGATCTCGCGACTCTCTGCGCCGAGCGCGGCGTGCCGCTCCTGGTGGACGAGGTGTACGCGCCGTTCGCGTCGCGCTCCCTCGGCATCGCGTCGACGTCGGCCTCGCAGCTCGGGGCCAACGTGGTGTGCGTGTCGAGCCTCACGAAGTGCTGGGGCGCGGGGCCGCACCGCATCGGCTGGGTGGTCGCGAGCGGCACCGTGGCCGACGCCTGCCGCGCGCACCTCATGACCACGGTCGGGCACCTCTCGGTGGGCCACGCGGCCCGCGGCGCGCACCTGTTCCGCCACCTCGAGACCCTCACCGCCCGCGCCACCGTCGACCTCGCGAAGAAGCGCGACCGCGTCGCCTCGTGGATGGCGAAGCGGACCGATCTCTCGTGGAGCGCGCCGGAGCACGGCCTCTTCGGCTTCGCCACGCTGAACAAGCCGCGCCCCGCGGGCGCCGAGACCATGCGCGCCCGCCTCGAGCGAGGCCAACGCGAGCGCAACGTGCTCGCCGTGCCCGGCGCGTTCTTCGGTGTCCCTGACGGCCTCCGGGTCGCGTGGGGGCTGCCCGACGACCGGCTCGACGAGGCGCTCCGGCGGCTCGGCCAGGTGCTCGACCAGCCGTAGCCCAGCCCGCCTTCGGTACCTGTAAGTTCACGTAACTGAGTTAAAAAGCAGGCGCGTATACACGCCGCGGGGCGCGCGTTACGCTGCGCCATGGCCCAAACTACCGATCCCCGCGCGCCCGCCGCCGCCCCCGCCATCGTCGTCGAGGACGACCGCACCGGCATGGACCCGGTCACGCTGAAGCGCGCGTTCCTGGACCACCTGAACTTCTCGCTCGGCAAGCGCACGCACTCCGCCACGGGCCTCGATCGCTTCTTCGCGCTCGCGCTCACGGTGCGCGACCGCCTGTCGTACCGCTGGGCGCAGACCCAAGAGACCTACGCGCGCGAGGACGCGAAGCGGGTCTACTACCTCTCGGCCGAGTTTCTGCTCGGGCGCGCGCTCTCGAACAACCTGCACGCGCTCGATCTCTACGACAAGGCCCTCGAGATCCTCGAGGAGTCGGGGCTGCACCTCGCCGACGTGCTCGAAGAGGAGCCCGACGCGGGGCTCGGCAACGGCGGCCTCGGGCGCCTCGCCGCGTGCTTCCTCGACTCGATGGCCACCATCGGGCTGCCCGGCTACGGCTACGGCATCCGCTACGAGTTCGGCATCTTCGAGCAGGTCATCAAGAACGGCTGGCAGGTCGAGCGCCCCGACGAGTGGCTGCGCTTCGGCAACCCGTGGGAGCACGTGCGCCCCGAGTACGCCGTCACCGTGCACTTCGGCGGCCGCGTCGTGCAGACCGTGAACGAGCGAGGCATGCTCATCGCGACCTGGGTCGACACGCAGCGCGTCCTCGGCGTGCCCTTCGACACCCCGATCGCGGGCTACCGCAACGACACGGTGAACACCCTGCGCCTGTGGCAGGCGCGATCGAGCAACGACTTCGATCTCCAGGTCTTCAACGACGGCGACTACGTGCGCGCGGTCGAGGACAAGAACGAGAGCGAGATCATCAGCAAGGTGCTCTACCCGAACGACCACAACCAGGCCGGCCGCGATTTGCGCCTGAAGCAGGAGTACTTCTTCGTCGCGTGCGCCATCTCCGACATCGTGCGCCGCTACAAAAAGACCCACGAGTCGTTCGATCAGTTCTCCGAAAAGAACGCCATCCAGCTGAACGACACGCACCCGGCGATCGCCGTCGCCGAGCTGGTGCGCGTGCTCGTCGATCTCCACCACGTGCCGTGGGATCACGCCTGGGAGATCACGGTCAACACCCTCGGCTACACGAACCACACGCTGCTGTCGGAGGCCCTCGAGCGCTGGCCCGTCGCCATGTTCGAGCGCCTGCTCCCGCGGCACCTGCAGATCATCTACGAGATCAACCGCCGCTTCCTGCGCTCGGTGCAGCTCCGCTTCCCGGGCGACGACGCGCGGCTCGCGCGCATGTCGATCATCGAAGAGGGCGCCGAGAAGCACGTGCACATGGCGCACCTCGCGGTGGTGGGCTCGCACGCGGTCAACGGCGTGGCGGCCCTGCACACGCAGCTCCTGAAGCGCGACGTGCTGAAGGACTTCGCCGAGATCTCGCCCGAGAAGTTCTCCAACAAGACGAACGGCGTCACGCCGCGTCGGTGGCTCCACCACTGCAACCCGGCGCTCTCGGCGCTCATCTCCGAGGCGATCGGCGACGGGTGGCTCACGAACCTCGACGAGCTCGAGCGCCTGAACCCGCTCGCGACCGACGCGGGGTTCGTCGAGCGCGTGCGCGCCATCAAGCGCGCCAACAAGGTCGATTTCGCCGCGCACGTGCACCAGAAGCTCGGCCTGCGCTTCGACCCCGACTCGCTGTTCGACGTGCAGATCAAGCGCCTGCACGAGTACAAGCGGCAGCTCCTGAACGCGCTCCACGTGGTGCGGCTCTACCTCGACGCGAAGCGCGATCCGAAGACGCTGGAGGTGCCGCGCACGGTGCTCTTCGGCGCGAAGGCGGCGCCCGGCTACCGCACGGCGAAGCTCATCATCAAGCTCATCGGCGCGATCGGCGACGTGGTGAACGGCGATCTCGATCTGCACGGCCGCCTGCGCGTGTCGTTCCTCCCGAACTACAAGGTGTCACTCGCGGAGCGCGTCATCCCCGCTTCGGATCTCTCCGAGCAGATCTCCACCGCCGGAAAGGAGGCGTCCGGCACCGGCAACATGAAGCTGATGATGAACGGCGCGCTCACGATAGGCACGCTCGACGGCGCCAACGTGGAGATCCTCGAGGCCGTGGGCGCGGAGAACTTCTTCCTCTTCGGCCTCACGGTCGACCAGGTGGCCGAGGTGAAGAAGGACTACAACCCGCGGCGCATCTACGAGGAGAACCCCCGCGTGCGCGAGGTGCTCGACCTCATCTCGTCGGGGTTCTTCAGCGGCGACGATCCGGCCGTGTTCCGCCCCCTCACCGACGGCCTCCTCGGGCACGACGAGTACATGGTGCTCGCCGACTTCGAGGACTACGCCATGTGCCAGCAGCGCGTGTCGTCGGCCTTCGCCGACCAGGCCTCGTGGCAGGCGAAGGCGGTTCGTAACATCGCGAGCTCAGGCCGTTTTTCGTCCGACCGTACGATCCACCAGTACGCCTCCGAGATCTGGGACGTGAAGCCGGTGCGCGTTCATCTGAAGGGCTGAGCGCTGATGGGTGAGCGCGCGCGCCGTTTGGTCGGCGCGCGCGCGGCTCGACGAGCTCGCGTCCGCGTGAGCTCCACTCCTCGAAAGGCGATGCGAGCGGGCGTTGCGCCTGCGTGAACCGGGCTACTTGGCCGCCCCGAGCTCCGGCCGCGACCGAAGGGCGTGCCCGCGCGTGGGTCCTAGAGTAGCCTGCTCCCCATGGTGCGCCCCAGTGGTTGCCGGTGGTCAGCGCTGCCGCTGCTCGCGCTGACTCTCGCCGTGACGGGCTGTCCGCTCATCGCCGGACTCGACGAGCTGCCGGAGCGCGCTCCGATCGCGACTCCTGTCCACCGCTGCGACCGACTCGGCAAGCGGAGCAAGCCGGGAGAGGACGGCGCCCTGCTCGACCTCATCCTCTTCGCGGACGACACCTGCGTGTGGATGGACGACGAAGAAGTGACCGTCGGCCGGTACCAGGAGTGGCTCAAGACCAAGGCCCCCGACCTCGCCAAGACACCGCTCCCGCCGGCGTGCAGCTGGAAGAAGGAACTCTCGCGACCTGGCGTCGCTCCCGAGGACGCGTGCGTCGCGTCGATTCCGAAGAACGAGGTTGATCCCCTGAATGGGCGAAAGCCCGTCCGCTGCGTCGATTGGTGCGACGCGTTGGCCTACTGCACTTCCTACGGACGCCGGCTCTGCTTCGGAGACTCGTTCGACGTGACCCTCGTGCCACGCGAGGAGAAGGACGAGTGGCGCCTAGCCTGTTCGCTCGGGGACAAACTCTCGTTCCCCACGCCCGGCGACGCGCCCGGCGAGTGCAACGCGGGGCAGACCGGCGACGGCGGCGCGGGGTGTCGCGTGGACCCGGCCATGGCAACGCAGTGCGGGCCGTCGACGACCGGCACGAGCCCTTCGTGCAGGCCGAGAGCCGACTATCCGGTCGATCTCTCAGGCAACGTGCGCGAGTGGATCGACCTCTGTTCGGTGGGCGACCCGGGAGCCCCCTCCCGATGCCACACGCGAGGAGGCTCCTACGCGGACACGAGCAGCGGGAGCTCCTGCATCGCGTTCGCGTCGGTGCCGAGGGAGACGCGCGACCCGCAGACGGGCTTTCGATGCTGCGCCGCCCTCACGCCCGAAGAGGTCGGGATCATGCGCGCACAGTAGCCCCGGCTCGAGCGGAGGATTCGCCCGGAGGCCAGCGCTCAATCGACCGACAGCTCGTACGAGACGTCCGTCACAAAGGGTTGCCCCGAGGTCACCATTTTTCCGAGGAACTTGAGCTGATGAACCCCTGCCGACAGCGGGGGCAGGAGCAGGTAGTAGCCCGTGGCGAATACAGGGTCGATGACCCCGGACACACCGGACACGCCATTGGTCGTGTAGAGGTTGTCTCCCGGCGGGACGGTGTAGTTGAAGCGTGTCGCGGGCACGAGATAACGCGCGAGGTCCGGGATATCTTTGCCATCGATAGACGCGGTCACCGTCGCGTCCTTGAAAGGGTCTTTCACCGTGGCGAGGAGCTGCGCCTCCGTGAGGATCTCCCCTGCCGGCACGCCGCCGTTGTCGGCGCCCGCGTTGAGAATGGGAAAAAAGAGCGCCTTCCCCTTGGGGATTCGGCACTTTCGCGAGGCCTTGCCGCCGAAGGTGCCCCCAAGGAAGAAGATGGGAGACGCGGCGTTCTGGTGGACGGCGCAGTTCACTCCGGTCGCGTCCAGAATAGGATGCGTCGACCCCGGCGCGCCGAAGAACCAGCGATACCACTCGGTCTGCCACTCGGCGTACGACTTGCCGTAGTGCACCCCCGCAGGGTCGAGCGGGAGGATCGCACCCACACTGGCGTCCGCGGCCGTGGAAGGAGGTTGTTCGCTAGAGTTGCACGCGGGCATCGCCACCGAGACGGCCGCGAGAAGTGACAGGCGGACGACCGTCTCCGCGACACCGCCCGACCTTGCGAGGGACCCCGCCCCCGGCGCGCCGGCGAGGCGTCGTTGTCGGTGCGCGCGTGTCCCGCGAATCTCGATGGTGGGATTGATCATCCGCGAAAACCTAGCAGCGACGTAGGCCCACGACCAGCCTTCGTGCGGCGCGGCCGTCAAGAAATCGGCTGCGCGAGCGGTCGAACAGGGTAAGTTTCGGGCCCCGATGGCGATCCCGCGCGCGCTGAGAGCCTTGTTCGAGCGTCCGGACGCCACCAGGACTCTGGGCCCCTTTCGCCTCATCCGTACGCTGGGCAGCGGAGGGTTCGCCCCCGTGTGGCTCGCCGCCGAGACCCACGGCGAGGTCGAGCTTCGTCTGGCGGCCGTGAAGCTCTTCGCCCTTACGGACTCGAGTCAGGCGTCCGAGCAGCGCCTGCAGATTCTTCAGGAGGCCCAGGCGCTGTGTCGCGTCGAGCACCCGAACATCGTGCGCTTTTATGCGCTGCCGACCGACAGCACGCTCGGTGTCATGGGCCTCGCGATGGAATACGTTGCGGGGACGTCGCTCGACGCTCGGCTCGCCGCCGAGGGTCGGCTCGGCGCGCAGGAAGTGGTCACGATTGGCATCTCGATCGCTTCGGCGCTCGCGGCCGTTCATCGAGCGAGCCTCGTGCACCGCGACGTCAAGCCCGCGAACGTGGTCGAGGCGGGCGGCCTGCACAAGCTGATCGACTTCGGCATCTCCGCCGCCGACGCGTTTCCGCGAGCGGGTCCTGACGTCATCGAGCTCGACGACTTGCCGCTCGCGCCCTCCGCGGCGCTGAGCGCGGCCCTCGCCGACGTAGCGGCGATACGCCACGTCTCCGGCACCTTGGGGTACGTCGATCCAGCGGTCGCGCGCGGCCAGTCCCCCGCCACGCCGTCGAGCGATCTCTACAGCTTGGGTGCGCTGCTCTTCGAGTGCACGACCGGGCGCCTCCCAGCCGCGGCGGGCGGCGGCGAGGGCCTGGACGCCCAAGTGCTGGAGGGACACGCGCGCCCGCCGTCTGTGCTCTCCTCGATGGGACGGTCCCTCCGCTGCTCGCGCGCACGATCGACGCCCTGCTCGATCCCGACCCTGCGCGCCGCCCCGCGTCCGCCGAGGGGGTCGCCTCGATGCTGCACGCGGCACGCCTCGCGATGGGCGCCGCCCCGAGCTCGCTCCCGGACGAAGACCTCGGCCCCTTTCGCGGCCTCGGACGCTTCGAGGGTCAAGACCGGGCGGTCTACTTCGGGCGAACGACCGAGGTGGCTCGCGCGATCGACATGCTGCGGTCCCGAGGGCTCGTCGCCCTCGTGGGGGCGTCCGGAAGTGGAAAGAGCAGCCTTGGCCGGGCAGGCGTGCTCCCCGCTGTCGGGGAGGGGAGCCTCGGCCCCTGGCCTACGAGGTGGCGCACCGTCGTGATGGAACCTGGGGCCCGCCCGCGAGTCGCGTTCTCCGCTGCACTCGCGAGCCTGGGCGTCGACGCGTCGGGCGAGCCGCTCGAGGTCGTCGAGCGCCTGTGCGCCGCCGTCTCGGCCCGCGACGAAGGCGTGGTGCTGTTCGTCGATCAGAGTGAGGAGCTCGTGACTCTGGCAGACGAGGGCGGGCGGGCGCACTTCATCGAGGCGCTATCCCTGCTCGGTGAGCGCGCGCAGGTCGGACTGAAGATCGTCCTGGGCATCCGACGGGATCTCCTCGACACCGTCCTCGGGCTCGGGCGCCTCGGGTCGACCATCGCCCGGGGCATTCTCCTGCTCGATCCGCTCTCCGCCGCTTCCTGGGAGGGGGTGCTCGATCAAGCGCTGGGCGCGTACGGATACGCCTTCGAAGACGACGCACTGCGCGCGGAGGTGCTCGCGGCGCTCGCCACCGATCCAGGCGCTATGCCGCTGCTACAGTTCGCCCTCGGCGAGCTCTGGCGCGGGCGAGATCGCCGAAGGAAGCTCCTCACCCGGGAGGCCTACGTCGCGCTCGGGGGGATCTCCGGCGCCCTCGGGCGACACGCAGACAAGACGGTGCTCGCCATCGGAGCCGCTCGGGTCGACACCGTTCGACGTGTTCTCCTGGCCCTGACCACAGCCGCCGGGACGAGGCGCGCGCGGACACACGACGACCTCGTGTCCGCAGACCCCGACGCCCGGCGGGTGACCGAAGCGCTGGAAGCGTCTCGCATCGTGGTGCGCGACGGGCCGCTGGTGACACTCGCCCACGAGACGCTGCTCAGCCGCTGGGAGAGGCTCCGTGGCTGGGTCGCCGAGGCACGGGAGGAGAGAGCGCTGGCCGAGGACATCGAGGTGGACGCCCGTCGCTGGGCGACCGCGCGCGACGCCACCCTGCTGTGGCGCAAGGCACGACTCGCGGCCGGGCGGGAGCTCGCGACGCGGGGCTCGGTCACTCTCTCGGAGAGCGCGCGGACCTTCTTGCTCGCAGGCCGCGCGGAGGAGCGCCGTGGACGACTGGCCGTGCTCGTGGCGCTAGGCGCGCTCGCGGCGGTCGCCGCCATCGTGGGTGCAGCCTACGTCCGCAGCCTGGGCGTCGAGCAACGGAAGACCGCGCTCGCGCTTCGGCAGGAGCAGGCGACT